>CAZFBN010000134.1:0-15646 GCA_964517145.1 uncultured Saprospiraceae bacterium | reverse complement strand
GGCGCAGCCCGTCCAATATCGCCATTATAAAATATTGGGGAAAACACGGCGTACAGTTGCCGCGCAACCCTTCGATTAGTTTTACGTTGAGTGAAGCGCATACGAATACGATTATAAAATACGCTCCGAAAAAAGAGAATCACCACCAGGTTACGTTGGATTTTCTGTTTCACGGGCAGCCGAATGAAGCCTTTAAAGTCAAGATTCAGAAGTATTTTGAAAGTTTGGTGGAGGTTTTTCCGTTTCTGCGGCAGTTGCATTTTACAATAGAATCGAATAATTCTTTTCCGCATTCGGCGGGGATTGCGTCGTCGGCATCGGCGATGAGTGCGCTGGCGCTGTGTTTGTGTGACATGGAACGGCAGTTATTTGGCACCTTGCAAAAGGAGGGTGAATTTTTACAGAAAGCATCGTACTTGGCACGGTTGGGGTCGGGGAGTGCGTGTCGCTCGGTATATCCGAAAATGGCGGTGTGGGGGGAGAATAGTGTAGTAGAAGGCTCGTCGGATTTGTATGCGGTGCCGTTTGTGGCGGAATTGCATCCGGTTTTTGCGACGTATCAGGATACGATTTTGCTGGTGAGTCGAGGTGAAAAAAGTGTATCGAGTCGGGCGGGGCATGGACTAATGGACGGTAATATTTTTGCGGAAAGCCGGTATGAGCAGGCTCGGCAGAATTTCGGAAAATTGATAGAGGCTTTGAAAGTAGGGGATGTGGAACTGTTTGGTCAAATTGCAGAATTGGAAGCGTTGACTTTGCACGCGCTGATGATGAGTTCGAATCCGCCGTTTATTTTGATGAAGCCGAATACCTTGTTGTTGATTGAAAAAATACGGGCATATCGAGCGGAGACGAAACAGCCTTTGTATTTTACGTTGGATGCAGGACCGAATTTGCATTTGTTGTATCCCGAGAGCACAAAAGCGGAGGTGCTGCGTTTTATTGAGTCGGAATTGAAACCGTATTGTGAAAATGGGCAGTATATTGAAGATCGGGTGGGGGAAGGGGGAACCAGAATGGATATTATGACATTGGGACATTTTTTGGGGGGATGAAGAGGTGGATAATTTTGATAATTCATTAATGCTAGGAATTCTGATTCTGACGAATGGGAGGAAGGAATCTAGTTTGAAAAAGACAATAATGTAAATTGAATTTGAGGACGTGGAACTGTGTGAGGGATAGGAGCGGAAAGACCACAGCGAGGTACGAGCGAGGACTTGTAGCGGATAGCCCGACCCCGCAGCCCCATTCCTACTTTGTTTTTGAAAACGAAGGATGTAGGGCTGTCGGGGGCACACTATAAAAAATAAAAAATTATGAAAAAGTTGGGAATTTTGTCTTTTTTGTTTTGTGTGGTTTTAAATGTGGGCTGTGCGCAGGCGCCGGAACAGCGCCCGAAGATTGCGAGTAAACCATTTGATAAAAAGCTGACGCAACTGCTGCGGTTTACGGTGCCGTTAATTGGGGTGCAGGAATTGCATGATATTCAAGATGAAGTTTTTATCTTTGACACGAGAAAGCGGGAGGAGTATGCGGTGAGTCATATTGCCGGTGCGCGATACCTGGGGTATGAGGATTTCGACGAACGGCGCCTGCAGGATGTGCCAAAAGATGCGAAAATTGTCTTATATTGTTCAGTCGGATACCGCAGTGAGAAGATTGGCGAGCGCCTGCAAAAAGCGGGTTTTACGAAGGTATATAATTTGTACGGCAGTATTTTTGAATGGCTGAATCAGGGGTTTGCGGTGGTGGATGAGCAGGGAAAACCGATGAAAAAAGTGCATACGTATAACAAGGATTGGAGCAAGTGGATGCAGAATGATGCGGTGCAAAAGGTTTGGTAGAAAACTACAGATAGATTGCAAATATTGAACGTTAAAACACTTTCTAACATGAGAGATATTTTTGATAAAATGCAGCAAAGTAAGAGTCCGCTGGGCAGGTACTCACACATCGCACACGGTTACTATTCTTTTCCAAAATTGGAAGGCGAATTGGGCAGCCGGATGCGGTTTCAGGGAAAGGAGTGTATTATTTGGAGTATAAACGATTACTTGGGTTTGGGCAATCACCCGGAGGTGCGCAAGGTGGACGCAGAAGCGGCTGCGCAATGGGGATTGGCGTATCCGATGGGTGCGCGCATTATGTCGGGCGAGAGTAATTACCATGAGCAATTGGAGCAGGAATTAGCAACTTTTGTACAAAAAGAATCAGGATTACTGCTGAATTTTGGTTACCAGGGCATTCTTTCCATCATTGATACGATGCTAGATCGCCACGATGTGGTGGTGTATGACAAGGATTCGCATGCGTGTATTTACGATGGAGTGCGTTTGCACCTGGGCAAGCGTCTGCCGTTTGAGCACAATGACCTCAATAGCTTTGCCAAGCAAATCGAGCGGGCAACGAAAGTGGCAGAAGAAACCGGCGGTGGTATTCTAGTAATTACGGAAGGCGTATTTGGTATGCGGGGTAACCAAGGTATTGTGAAAGAAATCGCAGCGTTTAAAGATCAGTATAATTTCCGTTTGCTGGTGGACGATGCGCATGGCTTTGGTACGCTGGGCGAAACCGGTGCGGGTGCGGGTGAAGCGCAAGGCGTGCAGGATAAAATTGACGTGTATTTCAGCACGTTTGCGAAGTCGATGGCAAGTATCGGCGCTTTCGTAGCAGCGGATAAAGAAGTGATTGATTTCATGCGGTATAATTTGCGTTCGCAGTTGTTTGCCAAAACGCTGCCAATGCCGCTGGTAATGGGTGCTTTGAAGCGTTTGGAATTGCTGAAAAAACCAGATTTACGGGCTAAATTGTGGCACAATGTGAATCGTTTGCAGAATGGCTTGCGCGAAAAAGGCTTTGACCTGGGTCAGACGAATTCCTGTGTGACGCCGGTGTTCCTACATGGCACAGTGGGTGAAACGGCAGCGTTGATTCACGACATGCGCGAAAATTATCATGTATTCTGCTCAGCGGTGATGTTCCCGATGGTGCCAAAAGGTACGATGATTCTGCGTTTGATTCCGACGGCGGCGCATACCGACCAAGATATTGACGAAACAATTGAGGCATTTGGTGCGATTGCGGAAAAACTGAAGGCGGGTAGCTATCAGATTCTGGAGGAGTTGAATATTGCACCGGTGTAAGTTTTTAGATGTGGCACATTTCAAAAATGTGCCACATCTATTTTCTATTCTTTCATTTTTTCATTGCTAAATATTCGTTTTCCAAGCCAGGCAACGATTCCAATCGTCAGCACGATATTCACCCACAACACCACCTCTGCTTTTTCATTTAAAACCGGAATAAAATTGCCCAAAGCTTTACCCACATTCGTCAAGCCCAGCACCGTCGCTACGCCAACGATGAGCAGCATCAAAATATTTGTTCGTAATTTATTCCTGAAATCTTTTGGCAAAAGTTGTGTATCATTCACTGCTAATAATAAAAAGATCGCTACAATTGGTAATAATACCCCATTGATTGCCTGGGCAAGAATGATTGCTGGAATGGGGCGAATTTCAGTTAGTCCAAAAAACAAGCCGATTGCTAAAACAGCGATCCAAACAATTTTATAATACCGTGAATTTTGACTCCATCCCAATAAACTCCGCCCGGTAATAGCTGCCGCCAACGGTGCGGTAATAGCCGAACTCATACCCGCCGCAAACAAGCCAAAGCCAAACAGCCCTACCGCCCACGCACCCAATTTTGCGGTCATCGCCTGTGTCAGCGCTTCGTAGCTGTACGTACTTTCCACTAAAGTGCCTGCCATCAAAATTGCCATGGAAATAATGCCCCCCAACAAAACGGCTATTGCAATGCCAATCCGCATTTCTTTTATATCCTGTCCCTGCCCGATGCCAGAAGCCAAGAATAAATTATAAGGTACAATCGTCGTGCCGATCAAGCCGATAATCAACAAAGACGCGCCTGAGGGAAAAGTAGGTACAAAAGCGCCTTTTAAAAATTCAGCTGCTGTAAAATCAATTTGCACCGCTACCCAAATAAACGCAATTCCCATTAAGAACACCACGATGCCCATGGCACGAGCAATGAATTGAAAATTATTCGTCCACAACAATGCTCCGTAGAAAGCACCTAAGCCCAATGTCAAAATGGATTTGGGAATGCCCGTTATTAAAAACAATAATCCAGATACTGCGCCTAAAATATTTCCCGCTTCGTATGCCGCACAACCAAATGCAACTGCCAGAAATAAGCCGATTTTCAATTGTTGTCCTCGTCTGCCAATGTATTGCAAGGCGATGATTTCACCCAAACTTTTACCGGAGGCAAGGGTAATGCGAGCCGACGCTTCTTGTAATAAAATGGTGGCAAGCGTAGAAAAGGTCAAAGCCCAGAGCAAATGAAGTTGATGTGCGGCTCCGGCACTGGATGCCGTTGTGACGGTACCTGGACCAATAAATGCAGCGGAAATGACCGACCAGAACAATACGCTGGACAGCCCTTTGCGGAAGGGTATGGTTTTAGGCATCTGTTGTTATTTAGCTACTAGCGGCAAGCTACAAGAGACAAGCTTAGAGCGTCTTGCTGCTTGCTACTTTGGGCTTGTCGCTGGTAGTTATTTTCCGAATTTTATATGGGCGCTTTTGCTGCGATTCAAAATACGTACGCATCTGGATTTCTACAACAATGCCAATGGTAATCAACTGTACCCCGGCAATTACCAACATCAATCCCAATATCAACAGCGGTTTTCCCCAGATATCCTGGCCTAAAATCTTGAGAATCAGTAAGTAAAAGTTTATTAAAACGCCAATGATAAACAAGACCAATCCCGTATTGCCAAACAAATGCATGGGTTTCTGCATGTAACGCTTAAAGAAAAGCATTAATAACAAATCACTGACCACTTTGAACGTGCGATTCAAGCCATATTTTGATTTGCCGAATTTTCGGGCGTGGTGTTTTACCGGCACCTGGGTAATCCTTGCCCCTTCCTGATGCGCTAAAACGGGAATAAAGCGATGCAATTCACCATACAATCCCAAATCTTTTGCTAAATCTGCTTTGAAAATTTTCAGCGCGCAGCCGTAATCACGCAGATAAACCCCTGAGGTAGAACGGATTATATAGTTGGCAATTTTACTTGGAATTTTTCTTAAAAACATCCCATCCTGCCGGTTCACGCGCTCGCCCGCCACCATGTCCCACTCCCCTTCTTCCGCGAGTTGCAACAGCATCGGAATATCGGTCGGATCATTTTGCAAATCGCCATCCATCGTCACAATGTACTCGCCGGTCGCATAATCAATGCCAGCCATCAACGCCAAACTTTGCCCGTAATTTTTCTTTAACTCGATGATTTTCAGGGATTCGTGCTGAATGGATTTCAATTCGCGCACCGTACCATCCTTCGAGCCATCGTCCACATAGACAATTTCATACGCATAACCTTCCAGTGCCGTGCTGATCGCATTCACCAAAGGTTTAATATTTTCTTCTTCATTATAAACCGTGACAACAATGGATAATTTCGGATTCATAATTTTAATTTAACCACATAAAATGTGAGCCGGTCATGCCGCAATTTCAACTCCCCTACTTTTTCAAACGGCACATCCGGGTACAGCTGCGGATCAATGATATACAGCGCATTCGGATTGAAATGATCCCGGTGCCGGTACACAATTTGCTGGCGCTCATTGGTAATATAAAAAGAATTTGTCGTTTGCAATTGCGTATCCTTGTACAAATACAGCGGCTGCTCGGCAAAAGTTTTGCCCACTTCGATACTTGTTTGCCGCGCCACATCGCCAAAATCATTCGCGTTGCGGTCGGGCAGCACAAACCAGTTGAATTCTACCCGAAATACCAGCAAAAAAAGCACCATTAATAATAATCTTTCCGGTTTCCAGCGCTGATATAATATGGTAATAATAATTAATGCAATTCCGATGCTTAATGTCTTGGGTATTAAAAAAGAAGCGCCTTGGGTTTGCGGAATAAATAAAGGTAAAAAACTGCCCAGCGCCATTGCCGCCAGCACTACTAAAAAAAGTCGGTCTAATATTTTATAAGCAATGGTATTTTCCGCTTGATGAATTTGATGTAAATAAATAAAAACCGAAAATAATAACGGCGCGTGCATCAATAAATAACGCGGAAATACTTCAACGGAAGACCAATACACGAGAATATTTGCAAAAAATATCAGTAAGTTGTAAGTAATAAAGTCGTTTTGACGAATGATTTTTATAATATCTTTCCGTATAAAATAAAAAATAAATAAAGACCAGGGGAGAAAGTGATACACCATTTCAAACGGAAAAGTAAATAAATGTAAAATGGTGCGCCAAATGCCAAATTGTACCGCAGTTCGTTTGGAAGATTCAGTGAATAAAGTGGTAAAGACATTCGACAGCGAATTATATTCATTATAAACCAAGTAATAACTGCCGACTAATATTACAAAAAGTAATCCCCCGACAATATGCTGAATACTAAATAATTTTCGGAATTGTTTTTGATAAATAAAAAAGGCGAGCAAAGTAAACCCCTGAAACACCACAGCCGGTAAGCCTTTCATCAGGAAACCCATTGTCGTTAAAGCATACGAAATTAAAAACAGCGCCCAATAATTCCCTTTTTTAAATTGGTGATAAACGACCATAAAAGAAGTGAACGTCACCCAGGAAAAACCAATATCGATCAGCCCTAAAATTGAATCCCAAAACAAAATACGACCGCAGGTGATAAACACAAACGCATTCAGAAAAGCCGTTTTGACATCAAAATGCTTGCGCACATAATAAAAAATAGTAGCGGCGTAGCCCAGCAGGCAGACAATCGTAGCGATTCTTGCCGTATATTCGTTGAATTTTCCGGCAATGGAAAAGAAAATCAGCAAAAACCAGTTATATAAAGGCGGTTTATTGTAATAGTAATCGCCATTCAGCGTTGGAACAATGTAATTGCCGGAGAGCTTCATCTCCAGCGCTACGAGTGAGCGGATCGCCTCGTCATCAATGAAGGTGAGCAAGCCCAGATTGATCAGCAGCGCCGGAAACAGCAGTAGGATGGCTATTGCGTACAACCAAACAGTACGAGTTGGCTCTTTAATCACAAGCGTCGGTTTAATAATGCCGCAAAAGTAAACAAAATTGGAAAAACGCCTTTATTTTGCAATAAAGGCTTATCTATTTGACTATGAAGTTTATACAAAACATGACAATTCTAGCTTGCCTGGTGGTGAGCAGCCTGGCACAAGCACAGGAAAAAGCCTGGGTCGATATTTTGACTCTGGATTCTACCATTTACACCGATCTGCGTTACGCAAGCACCAACAACTTTGTAAAAGAAGTGATGTACGAATGCGGTCGCTGCTATTTTCGTACGGAAGTGGCGCAGGCATTGGTAAAAGTGCACCAGGATTTGAAAAAGCAGGGCTACGGTGGTTTGAAAATGTTTGATTGCTATCGCCCTCGCTCGGTGCAGTATCAATTGTGGAAAAAAGTACCCAATCCGCAGTACGTGGCTGACCCGGAGAAAGGCTCCATGCATAATCGCGGCTCGGCAGTGGATTTGACCGTTGTGGATAAAAATGGCAACGAACTCAACATGGGCACCGAGTACGATTTCTTTGGCAAGGAAGCCCATTATGATTACACCAAACATCCGCAGGAAGTCATTAAAAATCGGCAAATGCTGCGCGCCGCTTTGAAAAAACAAGGCTTCAATGGCATCCGCACGGAGTGGTGGCATTTTTCGTACACCCGGAAAAGCTATGATTTGTCGGATTTTAAGTGGAAATGTGAGTAAGGTGGTGTTATGGTGTTATTGTGTTTTAGTTGCCTTTAACACTAAAACACAATAACACCATAACACCACCTTCTTGTTAAGAGAACGTTATTGCCTTTGAATTCCTTTAAAAAAATTAGCATATTTCGCCTTCTTTCACTCGACCGCGTTGCACACCTATTTTTCCTCTGTGAAACTCCGTGTCCTCTGTGGTGAAAACCTGCGCTGATTGTCCTTTTGGGATTGCAGGAAGGAAAAGAAAAAATGTATTTTTGCAAAACTGTATTAATTAGGTAGCTCTATGATGCAAATAGAATATAAATCGGATGTAGAAGCCGTTGACGCGCTTGCAAAGTCGTATAAAGACTTATCCAAAGAAATTGCCAAAGTGATTGTCGGTCAGGATGAAGTAGTGAGAGCCGTTATTATTTCATTGTTTAGTAATGGACACAGTTTGCTGGTGGGTGTGCCTGGTTTGGCAAAGACCTTGTTGGTCAGTACCATTGCTGAGGTGTTGGATTTGGACTTCAAACGGATTCAATTTACGCCGGACTTGATGCCCTCCGACATTACAGGTACGGAAATTCTAGACGAAGACCGCCACTTTAAGTTCAATCGCGGACCTTTGTTTTCCAATATTGTCCTGGCGGATGAGATCAACCGGACGCCGCCTAAAACACAAGCCGCCCTGCTGGAAGCCATGCAGGAACGCTCCGTGACCGTGAGCGGCGAACGCCACGTGCTCCCCTCGCCCTTCTTCGTACTCGCTACGCAGAACCCCATTGAGCAGGAAGGAACCTACCCCCTGCCGGAAGCACAGCTCGACCGTTTCATGTTCAACATTCCGCTGGACTACCCTAGCTACGAAGAAGAGATCATGGTCGTTAAAAACACCACGAGCTTGCGCAATCTCGATTTGACGCATGCCGTGACGGGCGCACAGATTCTGAGCTACCAGCAATTGATTCGTAAAATACCTATTTCTGATAATGTGTTGGAATACGCGGTATCGCTGGCGACCAAAACCCGACCGAACACTGCCCGTGCCACCAAGCAGGTGAATGACTACATCTCCTGGGGAGCCGGTCCGCGTGCGTCGCAATATCTGGTGCTCGGTGCCAAGTGCCACGCTGCCATTCGCGGCAAGTACTCGCCCGATATTGAAGACGTGCAAGCCATCGCCAAATATGTACTGCGCCACCGCATTGTGCGCAATTACAAAGCAGAAGCAGAAGGTATTACCGAAGATAAAATTATTGAAGGCTTGTTTTAACGTAGCGCAGGCTTTAGCCTGCGTGAGCGCAATTCATAAATATGAAATGGTCTGATGACGCAAGTTGTCAGACCATTTTGTTTTTATACCCACTCATCCTGATAGAATGAACTCTTTAGCTATTGAAACAAAAGGACGTTCATCAAAGCCTATGTAAAAGGCAATTATGGCAGTAAATCGCGGGAATACACGTTGGTAAGAGAAATAAAGATTTAAAATGATACCTGCGCTGTTGCATATTTATCAACTGATTTGCGACAGCGCAAAATTCTTCACAATTATTTAATCTTTGCTTAATCTCATAGAGCGATAGTTATATGTAACTTTGCGCCATCAAAGTGACAAATGCGGACGGAAAACCGAAAGGCGTTTAGTATTTGTCAACCTTTACAGAGCCAAGATTACAATACATGCGAGAGCGCTATAGGAACCCGATTACATTGTCTTCGTTACGCCTGTCCGAACTGTCGCGTCACACGAATTGCTTCATACAGTATCAATCATTGTACAAACATAGTCAGTTTATACACTCCCTTCTTATACAACCTAGTATGTGGGTAGAGACATAAAGTAAGAGTCGCTTCAACATGCAGAGACAAACGCCGCAAAATCTTTACAAAAAGGCGGAACGCTTCTGTTGGTATTAGGCTACAAAAAGGATGATTAACAAGATTGGATAAAAGACAACCGGCATTGCCGCAGCAACGCCGGCTGCAATCATATTGAGTATTAAATAACAAAATCACAAGTTATGAAACTTTCCGTACACGCATCGGGAAGTGTTTGCAATCTTTTTTGCAAAAACTTCTTTGGCGTTTTGACAGCACTCTTGTTGTCTTTTCCTCTTTTTTCACAATCCACTGTGGCGGGTAAAGTAACAGACGCAGATTCGGGCGAACCGCTGATTGGCGTAAGTATCGTGGTAAAAGGTACTGCAAAAGGTACGGTGAGCGACCTGGACGGTAGCTACCAATTGGAACTAGTACAGGGTGAGAACACGTTGGTTTTCACATTTGTAGGTTACAAAACAACCGAAGTAGCAGTAAATGGTCAGGCTACTTTAGATGTAGCTTTGCAAACAGATGCCATCGGTTTGAGCGAAATAACGGTTACTGCCTTGGGTATCAGCCGCGAAAAAAAGTCGCTGGGTTATGCCGTACAAGAAGTGAACGGTGACAACCTGAACAAAGCAAAAGATGCCAACCTGGTGAACAACCTTGCCGGTAAAGTGGCAGGTGTACAGGTAGTAGGCAACCCTTCCGGTATTGGTGGTTCAGCACGCGTGACCATTCGTGGCGAGCGTTCTTTGAACATCAACGCCAACCAGCCACTATTTGTAATTGATGGCGTTCCTATTTCTAACGGCTTTTCGGGTAGCTCTGGTCGTAGCTATCAGGAAGTGGATTATGGCAATGGCGCAGGCGTGGTTAACCCGGACGATATCGAGTCTATGACGGTATTGAAAGGTGCGGGCGCTACTGCATTGTACGGCTCGCGCGGTGCAAACGGTGTCATCCTTATTACAACAAAAAGCGGTAAGAATACCAAAGGCATTGGTGTCTCTGTGAATTCGACCGTAATGTTTGAAAATCCACTGGTATTGCCTGATTATCAGAATGTGTATGGTCAGGGCTTGGGTGGTAATTTTGAATTCAAAGATGGTAACGGTGGCGGTATCGCCGACGGTGTGGATGAAAGCTGGGGTCCAAAAATGGAAGGTCAGTTGATCAAGCAATTTGATGGTCCAACCAGCAATGGTTTCCGTGGTGCCGACGTAGGTAACTTGTTTACCCAAATCGGACCGGTAAATTTGAATGCACAATTGGCTGCTCGTGGCGACATTACGCCAACGCCTTTTGTGCCTCAGCCAGACAACATCAAAGACTTTTTTGAAACGGGTGTGTTGCAATCGCACAACGTAGCCGTATCTGGTAGCAACGACAAGGGCGATTTCCGTATGTCTTATACTTGGTTGGATCAGACGGGCATTGTTCCGAACACGGATTTGGAAAGAAATACGATTGCTTTTTCTGGTGGCTATAAATTGTCTGACAAACTGACGGCTCGTGCTGTTGTCAATTATTTGAACAGTGCTAGCGGCAACCGCCCGAACAATAGCTACGGTACAGAAAACATCATGTACTTGTTCAACTGTTGGTACGGACGTAGCGTAAATACGGCTTCTTTGCGCGATTACTGGCAGGCAGGTCGGGTTGGTTTGAATCAATTTAACTTCAACTACAACTACCACGACAATCCATATTTCAACGTTTATGAAAATACCAATGGTCAGCAACTGAATCGCATTTATGGTTACGCTTCTTTGACTTATCAGTTCAATCCAAACCTGAGCTTGATGCTCCGCGCGGCAACTGACGTGAATGATGAATTCCGCGACCGTAGAAGAGCTTATTCTACCCAGCGTTTCCAGCGTGGTGGCTACCGCGAGGAAAACCTGGAAGTACAGGAAACCAACCTCGATTTCTTGTTGAGCTATGATAAGCAATTGTCAAGTGACTTCACCTTGGGTACATCGGTAGGTGGCAACCTGCGTCGTGAAACGATCAATCAAACCGACGTGAGTGCACCAGAATTGGCAGTACCGGGCATTTATTCTTTGAATAACTCCCGCGTGGCTTTAGTAGCCAATGCTTTCAAATCTGAAAAGCGCGTGAATAGTGCTTACGGTACTGCTCAATTGGGCTACCGCAACTTTTTATACTTGGATTTAGCAGGTCGTAACGACTGGTCTTCTACGCTTCCAGCGGATAACTGGAGCTATTTCTACTACTCTGCAAGTGCAAGTGCCGTGTTGAGTGAAATTTTGAAAGTAAGTGCAAACAGCCCACTGTCTTTCTGGAAATTAAGAGCGAGTGTGGCACAGATTGGTAACGATACGGATCCGTTCCGTTTGTTCAACGTTTACAATTCGCAAACTGCGGTTAAAGGTCAACCAGCTTACACAGAAAGCAGCCAATTGGCAAATGCAGAATTGAAGCCGGAAATCAGCACCGCTATTGAAGGTGGCATGGATATTCGTTTCTTCAACAACCGTGTAGGCATTGATGCAACGTACTACCGCACGCGCTCTGAAAACCAGATTTTGCCACAAGCAATTTCGATTACTTCTGGTTATAGCTCTCGTATTGTAAACGCTGGTTTGATTGAAAACCGTGGCTGGGAAGTCGCGTTGAATTTGGTTCCGGTTCAAATGAGCAGTGGTTTCCAGTGGGATTTGAATGTGAACTATTCTCGCAACCGCAGCGAAGTATTGGAATTGTTCAAAGACCCAATCACTGGTCAGGAAGTAACGAGCTATGTAATGGCAAGCCGCTATGTAACGGTTGAAGCACGCGTAGGCGAGCAAATGGGCGACATGTACGGCATCGGTTATGCGCGCGTAAGCAGCGATCCAAATGATAAATATTACGATCCAACCGGTCAGTACGTGGGTCAGATTGTTTTCAACAGCACGGGTAAGCCGCTGCCGACTTCCAGCCGCATCAAATTAGGTAATTATAACCCAGACTACCTGGTTGGTATCAATAACACATTCACTTACAAAGGTTTGTCTTTCAACTTCTTATTCGACATTCGCCAGGGTGGTAAAATTTATTCGCACACGCAAACCGTTGGTCGTGAAGGTGGTATGATTATCGAAACTTTGGAAGGTCGTGCCGATGGTTATGACCTGAGCAAACCAGGCAATGGTGTGATTGGGGAAGGAGTTGTACAAAATGGCGATGGTTCTTTCAGCCCGAACACTGTAAAGTTGAGCGCACGGGAGTGGCACTCTTCTTACACGCTGGGTCGTGGTTTGATCGAAGGCGTGATGTATGACGCTTCTTTTGTGAAACTGCGCGAAGTTCGCCTGGCTTATACCATTCCAAACCGCATTTTAGGTAAGTTCCCGATACGGGACATCAGCTTGTCTTTGGTAGGCAGAAACCTGGCATTGTGGACAGATGTACCACACATTGATCCTGAAACGGCTTCTACGGTTGGCGGAACGATTGTACCTGGTGTGGAATCAGTGGCATTGCCTTCTACTCGTAGCTGGGGCTTTAACCTGAATTTTAAATTTTAATCTAGCTGCAAGCCGCAAGTAACAAGCCGCAAGATATCTTTCTTATTACAGCTTGCTGCTTGCTCCTTGTTGCCAAAAAAATATAAAATGATGAAAAATATCTTTTTCAAACTCATGCTTGCGCTGGCGGTTATTGCAATCGTGCCGGCTTGTACCGAAGAATTTGAAGAAATCAATACCAACCCGAACGCACCTACTTCTGTAAACTCCGCATTATTATTGCCACAAATTCAGCGCGATGTAATGGGTACGGTAATGGGCGAAGCTTGGGGTATCGGCAATATTGTCGTGCAGCACACCGCTAAAAATCAGTTCGTAAACGAAGACCGCTACCTCTGGGGCGAAATCAACAGCATTTGGAATAGTGTGTATGACAACATGCGCGACGTGAATAACATCATCGTACAAAGTGAAGCATTGGGACAAAATAATTACAAAGGCATTGCTTTAGTAATGAAGTCCTGGATGTTTTCTCTGGTGACGGATGCTTATGGCGATGTGCCTTACAGCGAAGCAGGTCGTGGCAAAGAAGGATTTATTTATCCGAAATATGATACACAGGAGGAAATTTATAATGGTATTTTAAATGATTTAAAAACAGCAAATGAAATCCTGGGTTCTACCGGTGAAGTGGTAAGTGGTGACGTAATTTTTAATGGCGACATTACTAAATGGAGAAAATTGGCGAATTCCCTGCGCGTTCGTGCGCTGATGCGTATCTCTCGCGTGCGCAATGTGAGCGCTGATCTGGCTGCCATCGTTGGTGATCCAGTGAAAGTGCCCCTGTTTGCAAGCAATGGTGACAATGCCGTTTACAACTATTTGCCAAACTCGCCGGACCAGTTTCCGCTTTACTCTACACGTATCGGCTCGTTCAATGAATTCCGTGCCAGCAAGACGTTGATGGATAAGTTACAAGCGTTGAATGATACTCGTTTGCCTATTTTCTTCCGCCCTACGCCTGATACCGAAGGTAAGCCTAATCCTGTGTATGCAGGTTTACCAAATGGCTTGAACGATGTGGACGCATTGCAATACAATGGTGGTCCGCAGAATCAATCTCGTATCGGTGAATTGTACTTTGAGCAAGCGGTTTCGGCAAGAGGTTTGCAAGTTGCCAAAGGCGTTATTATGACGTATGCCGAGTTGAATTTCTTGTTGGCAGAAGCTGCTGAAAAAGGATTGATCACCGGCGATGCGGCTAAATTCTACGAAGAAGGCATCAAAGCTTCTTTTGAATTTTATGGTTTAACAGTTGACAATGCTTACTTGAATCAAGCAGAGGTAGCTTACACCGGCACGCAGCAGGAAAAACTGGTGAAAATCGGTACACAGAAGTGGATTGCATTCTATTATCAAGGTCTGGAAGCATGGTTCGACTGGCGCCGCACGGGCATCCCAGCGTTGAAAGCGGGACCAAGTAACCAAAATAATGACTTGATTCCGGTGCGCTTCATCTACCCGATCATCGAGCAAGGTTTGAATGGTGACAACCGCAAAGCTGCTGTTGACCGCCAAGGTGCTGACAATATCAATACTAAAATGTGGTATTTGAAATAATTCTTTTGGTAGAGGGACAAGGGTAGAGGGTAGAAGGACTTTCTATGCTTGCTTTCTCGCTTTCACAAAGGGAAGTGGTGCCCAGCCGCATCGCTTCCCTTTTTTAATACACAGCAAAATTTCCCAATTTCTTAATTTCTCAATTTCGGAATAAAAATGCTTCCTAAAACCTACGTCCAGCAAGGCGACTCCAACGCAACCGCCAACCACCAAAACTTTCGGCAGGAACTCAGCGACGAAACAAAATTCTGGCTCGCCGAAGATGCCCAATACTTTTTCCATCAGGCGCTCTCCACACCCGTGATGAATGTGCTCAGCAAAACTGAAGGCGCTTACATTTACGATTTGGAAGGCAATAAATATTTGGATTTGCATGGCAACAGCGTGCACAACGTAGGCTTTAGCAATCCGCATGTGATCGAAGCGGTGAAGCGACAACTCGATGAAAATCTGGCATTTACGCCTCGGCGTTATACGAACTTGCCCGTTATCAATTTTGCAAAAAAGCTGGTAGAAATGGCTCCGGCAGAATTGACGCGGGTTTTGCTGTGTCCGGGCGGCACCTCGGCGGTCGAAATGGCGCTGATTCTGGCGAAGCAAATTACCGGAAAATGGAAGGTCATTTCTTTTTGGGACGATTATCACGGCACTACTTTTCAGGCAGCGACGGTGGGCGCGGTCGAGCATTTTATGGGCGGCAACGGACCGATGGTGCCCGGCACTTTTCAAGTGGAATCGCCGAATTATTATCGGAATCCCTGGGGTTTGGAAGATAAAGAAGCGATTGACAATCAATACATTCGACAAATTGAAACAATTTTATTGCGACATCCTGACATTGCGGCGATTATCGGCACGACGATTACTTCAACGCCAGTGGTGCCCACCAAATATTATTGGGAGCGCGTTTGGGATATTTGTAAAAAACACGATGCACTGTTGATTTTTGATGAAGTGGTCTG
>CAZFBN010000133.1:0-15810 GCA_964517145.1 uncultured Saprospiraceae bacterium | reverse complement strand
TTTCGCGCACGTCCACATTCCCGATATTTAAATTGATATTGCCTGCCTCGGCTTGCGTTACATCTAATAATTCGCTGACTAATTTTATTAAACGCTGATTGTCTTTTTGTAAATCTTGTAAGATTTCGCGCTGACTATCAGTAAGTTGCCCGGTTTTATTATTATGTAATAATTTTAATCCAATATCAGTAGAAGCGAGCGGCGTTTTTAATTCATGCGAAATAGTAGCCAGAAAATTGGTTTTGGCAATGTCTTTTTCCTGAAAAGTGGTGATATTTTTTAAAGTGTAAACCGTGCCAAGTTCCGTGCCTTCGCGCTGAATGTGATTCATTTCCCGCACAAAAAAATTTTCTTTACCGTCTATTACAATTTTAAAAGTAGTGGACTGACTGGTATCCAACACAAAACGGAATAAATCATTGCGCTGGGCAACTGTGTCAGCCGCTTTTCCTATAATTTCCGAAGCGGGAATATTTAATAATTGTAAAGCTTGTGCATTGGCAAAAAGGACGATTCCGCTGCTATCAATGCCAATACTCGCATCCTGCAAACTATTGATAACAGCTTCTGCACGCGATTTTTCAAACAGGATTTGCGCCAGATTACTATGTTCGTATTCGTTTAGCTTTTGCGCCATAGTATTAAATGCACGTGCCATTTCTCCCAGTTCATCTTCCGAATTAATATGAATACGTTGTTCATAATTTTTATTAGCAATGGCGCGAATACCGTTGGTAAGCTCGATGATAGGATTGGCAATATAACCCGGAAAATTAATCATAAAGCCTAAGGAAATAAAAAAAATAAAAGTTGCTATGATAGAAATATAAATAAGCGCCTGGTCGGCAGTGGCTTCGGCTTGCTCGTTTTTACGTTCAATGGCAATCATATTGAGTTCTAAAATGCGCTGAATATCTTCCTGAATGGAGTCAATAAGAGCAGAGTTATTTAGTTTTTCATTTACCAATTGATTAAAATCGCGGCGCACTGCTGCGGTTGCTTCCTTTTCACCCGATTCTGTAATATTAATTTCCTGTTTTTTTTAAAAAGTATCAAATCTGGATAATGCTATTGAAGGGGCAATCGTCAAACTGTCCAATTGGCGCTGCATTCCATGACAAAATTCCAATGATTCATAATTATCTTTTAATATAATACGGGCATCATTGCGCAATTGTACTAAATAATAAATGCACACGCCGCCGGTAAGCAGGAGCAGGAAAAAGAGGAATGAAATCCCCAAGGTAATTTTTTGTTTAAGATTTAGTGGCATATTGTTATAATCAAGACAAAATTATGATATCTACATCATCTTCTGAAAAGGATTGAAGTAATTGATTAAAAATGCTATCGCCAAATAAGCGTTCCCACAAACGAAAATGCGGTTTGCCGATGCAAACGGTTGTAATATTTTTATCTTTTACAATGGCTATAATGGCTTTTACAATAGCCGAAGTGCGCTGCGAATCTGCTTGAATCTGAATGACTTCCGCGCCAAGTTCTGTCGCCGTTTTAAAATTATTAATTAAATGTCGCTGTGTTGCTAATGGAATTTTATCTGCGCTTTCTTTTGGCGTTTGCACATATAATACAAACCAATCGCTATGATAATAATTGGCTAAACGAGCCGTTTTGCGAATAATTTTTCGGGCGATGACTTCATTGCTGGAAATACAAGCTAAAAAACGCTCATGTCTAAGGTGTTGAGGACGAGTAACTTCGGTTTCTACTTTCCGCTCCACTTGCGTTGCCACTTCTTTTAACGCTAACTCGCGTAATTGTAATATTTTTTCGGGTTGGAAAAAATTGGTCAGCGCCTGCTGGATTTTTGATTGATCGTAAATTTTACCAGATTTTAATCGTGTAATGAGTTCTTCCGCTGTAAGGTCAATATTTACGACCTCATTCGCCATTTGTAAAAACTTATCGGGCACGCGTTCTTTTACTTCTACGCCGGTAATTTTTTTTACTTCATCATTAATGCTTTCAATATGCTGAATGTTTACGGCTGTTATTACATTAATGCCTGCATTTAGCACATCTATTACATCCTGCCAGCGTTTTTCATTTTTACTGCCGGGAATATTACTATGTGCCAATTCATCAATAATTACCCAATCAGGATGTAATATCAGCACTGCATTTACATCCAATTCTTGTAATAATTTACCTTTATAAAAAACTTCGCGCCGAGGTATGCAGGGCAAGCCTTCTAACGCTGCCAGGGTTTCTTTACGTCCGTGCGTTTCAACAAATCCTATTTTTATATTCACTCCATCATTTAGCATATTATGTGCTTCCTGTAACATGCGATACGTCTTACCCACCCCCGCACTCATGCCGATGTAAATCTTGAGCTTACCGCGCGATTCTGTTTGAGTACGCTGCAAAAAAGCTTCCGCCCGGATTGACCTTTCGTCTTCCATATAAAATTCTCGTTAGCGGTGAAAGGTTAAACGTGAAAGGTGATTGGTGAGACGTAATACTTGTCCTTTTACCTCTCACCGGCAACCTTTTATCATTAAAAAGAAATCCCCAAACTCGTTGTAACAAAATAATTATTTTTAGTTGGTTCACCATTACTATTTGTAAATATTTCGTCTTCACTGCTCAAACCGCGTCCTTCGATTCTAAATAAAGCATTCTCCATTATTTTAAAATCAAGATTTAAAGAATACCCGAATGTTTTAAATCCATTGGGCGTACCCGTTGCAATTATGATGCCGTCTTCATCCGAATAATATTCGGCACGGGCGGTGAGATTGGCTTTTTCTCCCAAGCCAAATCTGGCAATGAGCACCGGCGTGTACCAAATGTTATAATCATCTTCTCCTTTGGGTTCTTGTTCGGTTGCAATATCAAAGCCTAATGTAATGCCCACGGCGTCAGTTAGTTGAAAAATACCGTAAAAATTATTGTGAAAACGCCATTGTTCGATAGAATCAGGTTTGTCATTGCCATAAAAATTGCTGTAATTGAGCGTTACAGTGCTGCTGGGTTTGTAGGTAATTTGTGCACCAAACGCTGGCGTGTTGTTGCCATCGGGGCGAAAAATACGCTGATAGCCATTCAAAATCAAGCCTGCCAAATATAATTTTCCATTATCAGAAGTATAAGAAAGCCGTGCTCCCGACTCGTAATAAGGTGTATTCTCTGCGACCAAACTCCTCGTCAATGCCCAGTTATCCTTGCCAATGGCACTTTCAAAGCCAATGTGCGAAGGCAAAATCCCAGCGTCCACCCACAATTCACTGGTTTGCGATAGCTTCACCCCTACGTTTGCTTCAAAAATATGGCGCAGCACATCGGGTTCGGCTGCCAAATTATATTGGGCATAAGTGCCGGTCATCAGCGCCAGGTTGCCGCGCAGGCGGTCGGAGGTATAATTGGCTTTAATAAAACCGAGATTTAAATTAAATTCATTATGCCGATTATGATTATATAAAAAGCCCGGTTTTAAATGATTATCGGGATTGCTAAAATCATAGCTATAATAAGGTTCTAAATAACCAGAAAACGTAAATCCGGCGGGCGCTTCCGCTGCTTGTGTCATGGCAGAATCCTGCTGGGCAATGCTGTAATTACAAATAATGGTTAAGGCTAAGGTTATGATGATATTTTTCATTATAATTTGGTTTTTATTTAGCTGCAAGCAACAGGCAGCAAGCCACAAGACCTTAACGAGCTTGATTATTATAACTTGCCGCTTTTCGCTTATTACAAATTATCTAATGCAATATTTAATGCTAAAACATTTACATAATCTTTCGGTCCGAACAAGCCTAGCAAAGCCCCTTGTGTATGCTCGTCAATGAGGCGGCGCAGCGTAGTTTCGTCCACGTTATGCGCTTTGGAAATACGCGGAATTTGCAGCAGTGCCGTTTGTTTGGTAATATGCAGATCCAAGCCACTGCCTGATGCCGTCACCGCATCCGCCGGAATGCTGGACGTTTGCGCAATGGCGTTATCCATTGCAAAAGTGTCAATGCGCGTTTGCACCACTGCCAGGTAATCCGGGTTGGACGGACCTTTGTTGCTACCCGCCGAGCCAGCCGCATTGTAATCCACCGCCGAAGGACGCCCCCAGAAATAGCGGTCGCTCGTAAAGGCTTGCCCGACGATAGCGCCGCCGACTACTCTGCCATTGCTTTGTACGAGTTCGACTTTGCCATTATTTGGACCAGCTACCTGTGCGACGCCCCACATCAGAAGCGGATAAGCGCCCGAAAAAATCACCAGGCAGATGAGCGTCATTTTTATAGCAGGAAGAATGTGGTTTTTCATGATAAAATACTTTAACTTTGTTTAAAATAGTATAAAATGCAAGCGGTTATTAAAATCAAACCTGCGGAACTGACGAACGAATTGATAGATAATATCAAGCGTATGTTTGGTGAAACAAAAAATATTGAAATTACTATCAGCGTTCAAGATGTTACTCCAAAAACCTCTTTGTATGAGCAGACAAAGGAAGAATATGTGCAACGATTGAATACAGCTATTGAAAATATTAAAAATAATCACAATCAAGTGGTTTTTACAATGGAAGAATTCGAAGAATTTGCCGAATCCTTGTCTCGCTCATGAAAAAGGTTCAATTTGACGGAGAATGCTTTGAAGATTACAAAGAATGGAACAAAAATAATAAGGGCATTTTTGATCGCATCAATGATCTTATTAAAGACATCAGCCGTGATCCATTCAAGGGCATTGGTAAACCAGAACCCTTGAAAGGCAACTGGTCTGGTTATTGGAGTCGTCGTATCAACGATGAACATCGCTTGATCTATCGAATAGAACAAGACATTATTATTATTGCACAATGTCATGGTCATTATGATGATTGAATTACATAAACAATCCAATTATTACATCAATTATTTTAATTCCAATAAACGGTACGATAATTCCACCCAAACCATAAATCAATAAGTTTCTCCGCAGAATTGCCGAAGCGCCAATCGGTTTATACGCCACGCCGCGCAATGCCAATGGAATTAATAAAGGTATAATAATCGCATTAAATATTACAGCCGAAAGGATCGCACTCTCTGGGCTTTCTAATCCCATGATATTCAAACTTTGCAAAGCGGGAATGCTCGCCATGAACAAGGCTGGCACAATCGCAAAATACTTCGCCACATCGTTTGCAATGCTGAAAGTGGTGAGCGTACCGCGCGTCATCAGCAATTGTTTGCCGATTTCTACGATTTCGATCAATTTCGTCGGATCATTGTCTAAATCTACCATGTTACCGGCTTCTTTGGCAGCTTGCGTACCGCTGTTCATGGCTACTCCCACGTCGGCTTGCGCGAGCGCGGGCGCGTCGTTTGTACCGTCTCCCATCATGGCAACGAGGCGTCCACCGGCTTGCTCCTTGCGGATGTAGGTCATTTTATCCTCTGGCTTGGCTTCGGCAATGAAATCGTCCACGCCAGCTTTCGTAGCGATGTACTTGGCAGTCAAGGGGTTATCACCTGTCACCATCACCGTTTTGACACCCATTTTGCGTAAGCGTTCAAAACGTTCCTGAATACCGGGTTTGATAATGTCTTGCAATTCAATCACGCCCAGGATTCGTTCATTTTTGGCAACTACTAAAGGCGTTCCCCCGTCAGAAGAAATGCGCTCTACCTGCTCTTTGATTTCCATTGGAAAAGCATTGCCAGCTTGCTCCACAATCCGACGAATGGTGTCTTGCGCACCTTTGCGAATGCGGGTTCCATCGCTCAAGTCCACGCCACTGGTGCGGGTTTCAGCAGTAAATTTGTGAAAAGTTAACTGTGAGAAGTCAGAAGCGGAAGGTAAAATGTAAGCAAAGTAAGCTTGGTCTGACATATCACTTTTCACCTCTAACCTTTTACATAATTCAATAATAGATTTGCCTTCCGGCGTGTCGTCTGCCAAGGAACTCAGCACACAGGCATCAATAAAATCCTTTTCAGGAATGCCAGTCAATTGATAAATGCCCGTCGCTTTTCGGTTTCCGATGGTAATCGTACCCGTTTTGTCCAGCAAAAGCACATCAATATCGCCCGCCGTTTCCACTGCTTTACCAGATTTCGTAATCACATTCGCGCGCAAAGCACGATCCATCCCGGCAATACCAATCGCCGAAAGCAATCCGCCAATGGTAGTCGGAATCAAACACACAAACAGCGATACAAAAGCCGCAATGGTAATCGGCGTATTCGCATAGTCGCCAAAAGGCTTGAGCGTGACGCATACGATGACAAAAATAAGGGTAAAGCTTGCTAACAAAATAGTCAGCGCAATTTCGTTCGGCGTTTTCTGGCGAGAAGCGCCTTCCACCAGGGCAATCATCTTGTCCAAAAAAGACTCCCCCGGTTGCGTCGTCACCAGCACTTTAATTCTATCCGACAGCACTTTGATACCGCCCGTCACACTGCTTTTGTCGCCACCCGCTTCCCGAATCACCGGCGCGGATTCCCCGGTAATCGCGGATTCATCAATACTTGCCAAACCTTCTACAATTTCACCATCTGTCGGAATCACGTCGCCCGCTTCGCAGATGAACACGTCACCCTGGCGCAATTGGGAAGAACTCACCGTTTGGGTAGGCACATCAAAACCGCTTTTTTCAATGGTCACTTTTTTCGCGGGCGTTTCTTCGCGCGTCTTACGCAGCGACTCGGCTTGGGCTTTGCCGCGTGCTTCGGCAATAGCTTCCGCAAAATTGGCGAAGAGAATCGTTGCGAAAAGAATCAATGTAATTGCGAGATTGTAAGAGGTGAAAAGTGAGAGGTCAGCGTTGAAGGCGGAACGGATGGTTTCGATCACCATGACCAAAGTGCCTATCCAAACCACAAACATGACCGGATTTTTTATTAAAGTGGCCGGATTTAGTTTTGTAAAAGATTGTTTGATTGCTTCTATTACCAGCTCCCGTTCAAATAATTTATTATTTACTTTTTGCCTTTTCATTTTTATTGAAAATTTTCTTATCAGAATCAGAATTCACTGAATTTAAGAATTACCAGAATTTTGGAAATTTTATCATTCTGAAAATTCTGATTCAGACAGCTTTTTACATACTAAAAAATTCTGCCAGCGGTCCTAATGCTAATGCCGGGAAGTACGCCAATGCAGTTATAATTACAATCACCGCAAACGTCATCACCCCAAAGGTTACAGAATCGGTCGGCAGTGTACCGGCGCTTTCCGGGATGTATTTTTTCTGTGCCAACAAACCTGCAATCGCCACCGGACCAATAATCGGTAAATAACGTCCCAAAATCAGCACTAAACCGGTCGTGAAATTCCAGAAAAAATTATTATCACCCAAACCCTCAAAACCACTACCATTATTGGCGTTTGACGAGGTATATTCGTACAGCATCTCGCTGAAACCATGATAACCAGGGTTGTTGAGCCAATTGCCGGGCTGCACCGTCCACGCTGCCTCAGGATAATTCACAAATACATAACTTGATATAGCCGTGCCGCCCATGATAAGTAATGGGCTGAGTAATGTAATAAGCGCTGCAATTTTTACTTCTCGCGCTTCTACTTTTTTACCCAAAAACTCTGGCGTTCGACCCACCATTAAACCACTGATAAACACTGCGACAATCAAGAAAATGTAATAATTCAAAATACCGACACCAACCCCACCATAAAAAGCATTCGTCATCATAGAAAGCAACTGCATCGCGCCAGAAATTGGCATCGAGCTATCGTGCATCGAGTTAACTGAACCCGTTGATATAACGGTCGTTACAATACTCCAGTACCCTGATGCCGTTGGTCCAAAGCGTACTTCCTTACCTTCCATTGCGCCGGTGGGTTGCGAAATACCCATAGCCTCAATTGCCGGATTTCCATTTACTTCGTTTATAATAGTAGGAATCATCAGGCATAATAAACCGATTGTCATTACACCATAAATAATAAGTGATAATTTACGGCGATTCAAAAAGAAGCCTAATGCAAAAATCATGGCTACTGGAATCAGCACCTGTGCTACCATTTCAACCATATTGGTAAAATAGTTCGGATTCTCCAGCGGGTGTGCAGAGTTGGCACCATAATAACCGCCGCCATTTGTACCTAAATGTTTAATTGCAATAAACGCCGCCGCCGGACCTTGAGAAATACTTTGTTCATTCCCTTCCAACGTTGTGATGGTTTCCTTACCATCATACGTCATCGGTGAGCCGTTGATAATCAACATAGTGGCAATGACAATACAAATCGGCAACAAAATACGCGTCATGCTTTTAATAAAAAAATTGTAAAAATTGCCGATTGTCGCCGAAGTTTGTTCACGCAAAGCCACGAAAACGCCCGCCAATGCTGCCATACCCGTCGCTGCCGACACAAACTGGAAGAACATCAACACGAATTGCTGCGTAAAGTAAGTCGCCCCACTTTCGCCGGAGTAGTGCTGCAAATTGCAATTCACAACAAAACTAATCACCGTGTTAAACGCCAGGTCGGGCGTTTGATTAGGGTTACCATCTGGATTAAGCGGCAAATTTCCTTGAAATAGCAGCATGAAAAAGCCATAGACAAACCACAATAAGTTGAGATAGTCAGCAATGCTTTCAGGAATTCTTTCCAATGCATTTCGCGCTTGGGGTCCACGCCGCTGACTTGAAATATCAGTCGTTCGAGGGGCGCCATAAAATCCATCCAGTTGCGCTCGCCTTTGTAAACTTTAGCGATATGTCGCCCCAGCGGATACGCCAGCAACACCGTTAGCCCGTATGTTGCGATTACCCCCAGTAATTCAGTACTCATGATTTTTATTTACTTGTTTAAAGATTTAAAATTTTTCGGGTTTGATTAATACATACATCAAATACCCGAATACCAGTAAACACAAAATGAATAATGCGATAAACATGATAAATCAATTTGCTAATTTGTTAATGTGCTGATCCCGATAATTCGGGACGAGTTGTGCGAATACCAAGCCTATTCAGCGCTTTGTTAGATTTTTTCAAACCAGTCAATTGTTTTAAAAAAGACCCAGAAACAGAGCAAGCCTGCAACGAGCAAAAAGAGAATGATTAAGATTTCCATGATTTTTGATTTTTGCAAAAGGAGATACCAAAGGAATGCCAATCCTGGTTTTTAGTTTTAAATATTTGATTTTTAATGCTTTGCAGAAGATAAGAGGAAGGGAGTACCATGCAGAAATGGAAAAGCTTTTCGGAAATGGAAAGGCGGGACACTGATGGATTATGATAATGATGAGGTTTTATGATAATTAATCTTAATAAATCATAAATATCATAAGTATCAGTGTACTATAAATTATATTCTTTTATTTTCGCATAAAGCGTCGTTAGACCAATGCCCAGCAACTCCGCCGCCTTCGTTTTATTACCTTCGGTATAGGCGAGCACTTTGCGGATGTGCTGTTTTTCCATTTCGGATATAGCAAAAGAGGGTGCCGATTGATGCGGATTCCACTGCTCAAATTGAATATCCAACGGTAAATGTTCAGTAGTTAAAATGTCGCCATCTGCGAGGATGCAGGCGCGTTCCAGCACGTTGCGCAGCTCGCGCACATTGCCGCGCCAATTGTGATGCTGCAATTTTTCGATAAAAGCTGCATCCATTCCACTTACTTTTTTATTTAGTTTATTACTAAAAATAGCAAGAAAATATTGTGCTAAAGCGGGAATATCCGGTCGGCGCTCATTGAGCGAAGGCAGTTGAATTTGAAAAGCAGCCAGACGATAAAATAAATCCAATCGAAAATTGCCTTTTTCCGACTCTTCCTGCAAATGGCGATTCGTGGCAGCGATGATGCGCACATCTACCTTTTGCGGCTTGGTTTCACCGACTTTTATAAATTCACCGGATTCCAAAACGCGTAATAATTTTGCCTGCAAATCGGGCGACATCTCGCCAATTTCATCCAAAAACAGCGTACCCCGATGCGCTTCTTCGAGCAATCCTTTTTTGTCGCGCAACGCACCTGTGAACGCCCCGGCTTTGTGTCCAAATAATTCACTCTCCAAAATTTCCCGACTAAACGCGCTGGTATTCAAGGCAATATAAGGTTGTCCGACTCTCTGCGAGGCATTGTGAATGGCTTGCGCGAAGATTTCTTTACCCGTACCGGTTTCGCCGGTGAGCAATACCGTGGCATCGGTCGGTGCTACTTTTTTAGCCAATGTAATAACTTTTTGTAAAGATTCGGATTCGCCTATGATATGATCGAATGTAATGTTGCCAGATATTTTACTTTGTAATTCTTTGATTTTGAATTGCAATTTAGCTTTTTCAATAGCTTTACTTACGAGCGGTAAAATTTTATTATTATCATCGCCTTTTACTAAATAATCAAATGCCCCATTTTTAATCGCCTGCACCCCATCATGGATCGTGCCATAAGCGGTGAGCAAAATCACTTCCGTGTCAGGATATTTATCTTTAATGTTTTTGGTGACTTCCACGCCATTGCCATCGGGCAGTTTGACATCACAAAGTACCAGCAGCGGCTGACTTTTTTCCAATTCTTTCCAGCCGTTTTTTACATTTTCTGCCTGTACAACAGCATAATCTTCTGCCAACAGCAGTCGCGCGAGCATTTGTCGCAGCTGCGGTTCGTCGTCAATGATGAGAATGTGGAATTGTGGATTCATAAGAGAGCATGAAACAGGTGGAAAAGATTTTAAGTTTAATTCAATGTTTTTTGTTTTAGTTAATTGTCGAACTTGATAAAGTTATATTTGATTTCCTATTGAATTTATTTATGGGATATATAGTTGAAAAAATCAAAGAGTTAGGTAAATCCCAGCGAAATCACGAACATAACAAAAAGCGTTCTATGGTTCAGCGCCGTAGATGCGTTATCAAACTTTCACCAGCGCCACCGCTTCTATTTCAATTTTAAAACCATAGTGCAAGTCCTTCACCGGCACGATGGCGCGGGCGGGTTTGTGGGTGCCAAAGAATTCGGTGTAAACTTTGTTAACTCCATCCCACAATTCGATGTCCGCAATGTAAATAGTCACCTTTGCCACGTGCTGCAAATCACTGCCGGCGGCTTCTACAATGGCTTTCACGTTTTGCAGGGTTTGTAACGTTTGATCTTCAATGGAGCCGAGTACCTTTTCCTTCGTGTCGGGTTTTATGGGCAGCTGCCCGGCTACAAATACCAAACCATTGGCAATCATTGCCTGCGAATAATGCCCGGCGGGCAGGGGTGCGTTCGGTGTTTCTACAATTTGCAAAGCTGTCATAGCAGATTGATTGAATGTGTTATGCGTTTTTTGATGCAATTTAAGCTATTTTTATAATGATTTTTCACGTTCGTGATGCAAATGCTACTGTTTTTTCGTTAAAGTATCATTTTTTAAGAAGTTTATATCGTAAAATTAGTTGGAGACGAAAACTTCAACGATGAATTTGTAATATTTAACGTTGTAGATGCTATCTGCAACGTAGTAGATGATAACTTTCACGTAAAATTTGTAAAATACAACGTTGCAGGTAGCAACTTCCACGTTATAGTTGGTAATTTCCACGTAGAATTTGTAAAATACAACGTTGCAAGCGGCAACTTTCACGTAAAATTTGTAATATACAACGTTGTAGATGCCACCTACAACTAATTACATGATATTTTCTGCTTAAAATATGATATATCCCGTTTGAAATTGCACAAATACTATTTTGCAATGGTCTAATGTAAGCCTAAATTCAACACTTTACCGAAAAAATAGAAACGTACTTTTTCAAAAAAGGACATTTTACACTTTCTTTTTTACAATGTGCTGATTCAATCCTGCAAGCTAGCTCCGGCAAATGAGGGACAATTTTAAAATCTTTTGTAGTTTTACTTTCTAAATTGCTTTAATTTCATTCAATTATCCAAATCTAATTTTTAATATGCTCAAACAGATGAAATATTTTTTGTCTTTTTTGCTGTTGCTGAGTAGTGCAGCGGCAATGTTGGCACAAGACAATACCGAAAAGAAAGATTCTACCAAGAAAAAAGAAGGTCTGACGCTGGAAGCAGCGCGTAAAGTGCATCTGAAGACAAATGAAGGTACCTGGCTCAATTTGGATGTCAGCCCCAATGGCAATACGATTGCTTTTGACCTAATGGGCGATCTTTACCTGTTGCCTATGCAAGGCGGCAAGGCAACGCAATTGACAAATGGCATGGCATACGACACGCATCCTAAATTTAGCCCGGATGGTAAAACCATTGCATTTACTTCCGACCGCGACGGCGGGGAAAATGTGTGGTTGATTGACATTGAGTCAAAAGAAACGAAGCAAATTACAAAAGATAAAGAGGATCATATTCAGTCGGTAGATTGGTCGCCGGATGGCAATTACCTGGCGGCTTCCAAAGGCAAGCGCAATTACAAACTGTACATGTACCACAAAGATGGCGGCGGCGGTGTGCAATTGATTAAAAAGCCAGAGACGCTAAAAACCGTGGAGCCGGCATTTAGTCCTGATGGTCGTTACATTTGGTATGCACAGCGCAATGGCGCTTGGAATTACAATGCGCAATTGCCTCAATATCAGTTGGCAATGTATGATCGGGAGACGGGAGAAAGCAGTGCGAAGACGGCACGTTACGGCTCGGCTTTCACACCTACGCTCTCGCCGGACGGAAATTGGCTGGTGTATGGCACGCGTTACAACACAGAGACGGGGTTGGTGAAGCAAAATCTGAAAACCGGTGAGGAAAATTGGTTGGCTTATCCGGTGCAGCGCGACGAACAGGAGTCGATTGCGCCGCTTGGCGTGTATCCTGCTATGTCATTTACACCCGATAGCAAACATGTAATTGCTTATTATGGCGGTAAAATTTATAAGTTGCCAATTGAAGGTGGGAAGGCGGTGAATATTCCGTTTGAAGTGGATGTAGAATTAGAGATTGGACCGCAAGTGCATTTTGATTTTCCGATTTCGGATGAAAAGAAGATGATTGTCAACCAGATACGCGACCCTAAAATGTCGCCGGACGGAAAACAGATTGTTTTTACAGCGTTGAATCGCCTGTATATTATGGATTATCCGAATGGAACGCCAAAAAGATTGACCAATGCGAATTATACCGAGGCAATGCCCGTGTGGTCGCCGGACGGAAAATCCATTGCTTACACGACTTGGGAAGGCAAGCAAGGGAATATTTACAAAATCAGCGCGAATGGCGGACAAGCACAGCAGTTAACAAAATCTGGCGGTACTTATACCGACTTAGCTTGGGATAAAAAGACCAATCGAATTGTGTTTACGGTGGGTGCAGCGCGTGCATTTGAGGAAGCATACGGTCCGGGCGCATTTGGAGTCAGTGAAAATCTGGCATGGATAGATGCCAACGGCAGCGATGTTACTTTAATTGGTCCCGCCAATGGTCGAGGCAATCCTCATTTTGTAAATGCCAATGATCGCATCTATCTTTCTCACGGTACAAAGGGCTTGGTGTCCATTCGTTGGGATAATACGGATGAAAAACAGCATGTAAAAATAACCGGCATTACTACTTTTCCCGTCCGGGAAATGGAGGAGCATTGTATGTTGGTAGAATCAGAAACCGAGCCGACGCAGGAGCCTTCCGCACCAGATTTTATTACCATGGCACCCGAAGGAGATCAGGCATTGGCAAAGATTAACAACGACATTTATATCGTCACCATTCCAAAAGTGGGCGGTGAAGTGCCTACCATTTCGGTGGCTGATCCAAAGAATTCACAATTCCCTGCGCGGAAGCTGACGGAGTTGGGTGGAGAATTTGCACA
Source organism: uncultured Saprospiraceae bacterium (assembly GCA_964517145.1). Lineage (GTDB taxonomy): Bacteria > Bacteroidota > Bacteroidia > Chitinophagales > Saprospiraceae > JADJNW01. Next base: position 2,068 of record CAZFBN010000133.1, on the reverse strand, counting down.
TTGGGCAGTAGATGGTAAAAAAGTGAATTGGTCGCTGGGGAATGCCTATTTCTCCTACGATGTAGCAGAAGCAAAGCGCGTAGAAGCTGAATTAGAAAAGGAAGCCAAGGCAAAAAAGGAAGCAGGGGAGAATAAAGAGGACAAAAAAGAGGAAGATAAAAAAGATGACAAGGGCTATAAACCCAATGAAATCCGCGTCAAGGTAGAAGTTAGCAAAGATGTGCCCGAAGGCAGCGTCCTCCTCAAAGGAGCCCGCATCATCACCATGAAAGGTGACGAAATCTTCGCTAAAGGTGACATCCTCGTCGAAAATGCCCGCATCAAAGCAGTAGCACCCAGCGGTCGCATCAAAGTGGAAAAGAATGTGAAGGTGATGGATATGAGCGGCAAGACGATTGTACCCGGTTTTGTGGATACGCACGCGCACATGTGGCCCACCTGGGGTTTGCACAAAAACAATGTGTGGATGTACGCAGCCAATCTTGCTTACGGCGTCACCACCACCCGCGACCCACAGACGGCTACCACCGATGTGTTGACGTATAGCGATATGGTTGAAACCGGCGACATTCCTGGTCCTAGGATTTATTCGACCGGTCCGGGCGTAGGCTACTGGGCTTACAATATTAAAAGTTTGGATCATGCAAAAAGTGTGCTGAAGCAGTATTCAGAATATTACAACACCAAGACGATCAAGATGTACCTGGTGGGCAATCGCCAGCACCGGCAGTGGATTATTCAGGCTGCGAAAGAACAAGGCTTGATGCCAACGACCGAGGGCGGCTTGGATTTTAAATTGAACATGACGCAGTTGATTGACGGGTATCCAGGGCATGAGCATGCTTTCCCGATTCATCCGTTGTACAAGGATGTGATTCAGACCGTTGCAGAGACACAAATGGCTTACACGCCAACTTTATTGGTGGCTTACGGCGGTCCCTGGGCGGAGAATTATTTCTATGCGACGGAAAATGTAGCTGGCGATACAAAGCTGAATTATTTCTCACCGAAGGCAGAAATAGACGAAAAATCGCGCCGTCGTCCGGGATGGTTTTTGAAAGAAGAGCATATTTTCTCCCGGCACGGTCAGTTTGTAAATGATTTGGTGAAAGCAGGCGGATTGTCTGGCGTAGGCTCGCACGGGCAGTTGCAGGGCTTGGGGTATCATTGGGAATTGTGGGCAATACAAGCCGGCGGCATCTCCAATCACAATGCGTTGAAAGTGGCGACTATTTTGGGTGCCAAAGCCATTGGGCTGAGTAAAGATTTGGGTTCGATTGAAGCGGGTAAGCTGGCAGATTTGGTGATTATGGATCGCAATCCGTTGGAAAACATTCGCAATACCAATTCTGTACGCTATGTGATGAAGAACGGCAGATTGTACGATGGCAATACTTTGGATGAAGTGTATCCGCGCCAGCGCAAAGCCGCAGCACTCAAGGATGATGTCGCAAACCCAAGTAAATTGGGGCTGCCTGGTATAAACCGATGAGCAATGTAGCAAATAACGGTCATCCCGAATTTCAAAATTCGGGATGACTCTTTTCTTTTACTTACAAACTTTTCCCATTACGGTTACTTTGTTGGACCAAAACGCAGCGTAAGGGCGCGTTTGACCTATCCGGACGTACTGCATGACCACCTGCACGGTGTATTCGCCCTCCCATGGAATGGGAATACGACGTGTTGATTGGTTAGAATCCCACACTTTGCTGCCGTTGGCATGGGTGGAAGTCCACACATAGGTGATGTAGGTATCCGCTGGCTTTTCGGTTGGTAATCCGGCAGTGATATGTATCATAGCCTGATTATCAATTGCATAGCCCTGGCAAATTTCTTCGCCGTTCATACAGTTAATCTGCAACATTTGACCATAAGTTGTAATGGTGAACAATGTGAATGTCAGAGTGCCTGTCAAAGTTAAAATAAGTTTTCTCATATCAATCGGTTAAGCTTTACTATTTATACGAAAATGTTTGTGAAAAGTTACATATTTAAATCAAACGTTAACAATTTGGTAGTCCTAAATAAGTAATGCTAAATATTTATTGTAATGGCAGATGAAGTA
>CAZFBN010000132.1:0-15823 GCA_964517145.1 uncultured Saprospiraceae bacterium | reverse complement strand
AAAAATTGTTGCATCTTTGTGGAACATTTCCGCTCTAAGAGCGATTTTTACTACCCAAGCAAATACTAACAGGCTAGCTTAGCCAATGGTCTCCCTTTGAGGATTTAATTAACACAACCCTAAGGTTATTTTTTTTAATATTGGATTAACTCCCAAGAGCTACATTCAATACTACATTACGCATCCAGTCAACACCAAGACGATTTACAGCGATAAGCTAGCTTTGCAAGCTTACCTTATGCAACGTTATTGAACGCCCTTTCACAAACGGCGAGTTTACACACAGCGCAAACCTAAGTGTAGAAGCAGGATTTGGTTTCTACTAAATAACCGATTTATTTTTAAATAAGAAATGATCTCCTATGTAAGGAAGGTCGTAGAATGCCTTTGCAGGTGCGCATTGCTCCTGTAAATGGTAATAACAATGTATGCTTTTTTTAACCAAAGCTTTCATAAAACGAAAGCTCTGGAGAATGTTTCTTTTAAGCGGACGTTTCTTTCAACACTTCGCGGGAGATCACCAGTTTTTGGATTTCGGAGGTGCCTTCGCCGATGGTGCAAAGCTTGGAATCGCGATAGAATTTTTCTACCGGAAAGTCTTTGGTGTAGCCATAGCCACCGTGGATTTGTACAGCATCGGTAGAAATTTGCACCGCAATTTCAGAGGCATAATATTTTGCCATTGCTGAAATTTTGGTAGATTTTTCGCCTTTGTCTTTCAAAAAACCGGCTTTGCGCGTGAGCATCTCAGCAGCTTCTATTTTTACAGCCATATCTGCCAATTTAAAGCTGATGCCTTGAAACTGTGCAATGGGTTGCCCGAATTGCTGGCGTTCCTGGGCATATTTTACCGATGCTTCATACGCGCCCTTGGCAATGCCCAAAGATAAAGCGGCAATTGAAATGCGTCCACCGTCCAAAATTTTCATTGCCTGGATGAAACCTTCGCCCACTTCCCCTAGAATTTGATCTTGGTGTACCCGGCAATTGTCAAAAATCATTTCTGCGGTTTCGGAAGCCCGCATACCCAATTTATTCTCCTTTTTGCCTGCCAGAAAACCCGGTGTGCCACGTTCTACAACGAACGCCGTCATGCCATGGCTATCGAGCAATTCGCCGGTACGAGCGATCACGACTGCTACGTGCCCTGATTTCCCATGGGTGATCCAGTTTTTAGTGCCGTTTAGTACATAATATTCGCCGTCTTTTGTGGCGGTACATTTCATACGCATGGCGTCGCTGCCGGTATTGGGTTCAGTCAAACCCCAAGCTCCAACCCATTCGCCGCTTGCCAATTTGGGCAAATATTTGGCTTTTTGAGTTTTGGTCGCGAATTGCAGAATGTGGTTGGTACACAGCGAGTTATGCGCGGCAACTGATAAGCCAATGGAGCCACAAACTTTAGCAATTTCTTCAATGACCGTCACATAAGCTTGGTAATCCAACCCTGCGCCACCGTATTCTTCAGGCACTAACACTCCCAGAAAACCATAATCGCCCATACGATGAAACAAATCCATCGGGAAAAATTGGGATTCATCCCACTCCATCACATGAGGCCGAATGTACGTCTCAGCAAAATCGCGGGCGCTTTCGCGAATGAGTTGTAGATTGTCAATACCTGCGCCGGTAGTTACAACATTCATGTAGTCGAAGTTTGTTTTGTGAAGCTCCGCAAAAAAAGATACGGAACAATTTGAGTTCTTGTTTCAAAAATACATCGGAAACGGACAAGGTGCTGAATTTTGGCAGCAAAATTTGTCCGATCAACTGTTAATACAATTTTCGGAAAGCAAAATTGTTTATACATTTAACAAAAAACCGACAAACTTTAATTGCCTTTAGAGGCACTGGCAGAACGGAGTGCGGAAGTTGATTCTGCAAATCCAAAAGCGAATCGCATTTTCTTGTAAATTTCGGTATTTTCATAAATGCCGCTGAATAAATGCGCAGATGGCCCATAGGCGAACACCGGAATCAGTGTAGCGGTATGACCATTGGTTGTAAAAGCAGTTTTTAAACGATTGAGTTTAGACCCTTCGTTTATAGAAAAACCTCCCGTTTCGTGATCGCCGGTGACAATGACCAACGTATTGCCTCGCTTGCGAGCAAAGTCCAAAACTACTTCAATGGCTTTATTAAAATCCAACATTTCTTCGATCAAAACGTCGCCCTTACGCGCATGCCCAGCCCAGTCAATCTGCGACCCTTCCACCATTAGAAAAAAGCCTTTATCACTTCGTTGCTCCAAAAAAGGAAGCGTTTGTTTAACGGCATAAGGCAAATAATCCCTACCTGCAGGGGCGGGGAGGGGATCGCTATCAGCTGTAAAATAGGCAAAATTTTGTTTGGGATTCAAGCCCAATTGCGTTAATTCTGCCTTCATATAGTCAGAAACAAAATAGCCCTTTCGTTGCAATTCCTCATATAAATTGCGCTCGTCAATTTCTCGTCGGTCAAAATATCGTTTGCCACCGCCGATCAACAGGTCAATATCCGTTTTCAAAAAATCAGCGGCAATTTCTTCATTTAAAACTCGAATTGGCTGGTGCGCAATAAACGCAGCCGGTGTAGCATGAACAATCGTAGAAGTCACAACCAGACCTGTTGCTAACCCATTGCGTTCGGCTTCTTCCAAAATAGTGGTGCACGGAATCGAATCAGCATTCAAGCCAATAGCGCCGTTGTAAGTCTTTACTCCACAGGAAAAAGCGGTAGCGCCTGCGGCAGAATCAGTAATGAGGTCATCGAAAGAATAAGATTTGTGAAAACCGACCACCGGAAAATTTTCGAGTGCCAGGCGATTATTATTGCTATACAAACCCGCAGAAATTTGGGAAACGCCCATGCCATCTCCAATCATTAAAATGATATTCTTTGGTTTCTGTTCTGGAACTGAAATGGGAATGACCCGATTTACGGCTGCACTTTCATTCGGAGTGACTTTGCAGGAAACCGCAAAAAGCAGTAAAAGAGTCCAGTAGATTACCTTGCTGTGAGGCATTGCTGTTGCTTGTGTTTAAAAGTCGCTTAAAGTAAAAAATCCTCTATGGAAAATTAATCCATATGCCCTCTTTTTTTTATAAAAATTTTTATTTTCAAAATAAAATATTGTTAACAAATATTTTAACTCAATAAATTGAAATATTATTTGGGACACCGTATCTTTGCATAAAATTGAAAGAAAACAATCTGCCAAAAGTACACTTTTAACTTCAATTCTCACAATGTTAAGAATCAAGAAAGAAGCAACTTATGCCGATTGCTCGAATCTTTAGCAATATCCATCGAAAAAAGAAGGTGGCAAAGTCCAACTTTCTTCATATTTGTCACTAAATGAAATCGCCATGACATTCCAAATTCGATTTTTACTGCTTGTTTCTATTGTATTCAACGTATTTGCTGCTCAAAAAGTTGCCGCAGCGCCCCCAATTACCAACGATCCTTTGGTAAAAAGCCAAAAAACCATCTTTGAAATTCTGTCGAGAGAAGAAGTAATCGAACTTACGATTACTACCGACCTGACGAACCTGATCGAGAATCGCCGCACTGAAGATTATTTTCCTGCGACTTTTACTTATCCTGACGAACAAGGAAACGAGGTGACGCGCGACATTGAAGTGCAACCGCGCGGAAAATTCCGCCGCCGAGTATGCGACTTTCCTCCCGTGCGACTCAAATTTGCAAAGAAAGACCTGGAGCGCACTGGCTTGCGTACTTCTTTTAACAAATTAAAATTGGTAACGCATTGCATTGACGATAAAATTGTTGGAAATGACAATCTCCTGAAAGAATATTTGATTTATCAATTGTATGGAAAATTAACGCCCAATACATACCGGGCACAATTGGTAAAAATTACTTATATTGATTCTGAAGGTAAAACTGCAAAAGTAAAACGCTACGGCATCTTGCTGGAAGATACCGATGAGATGGCAGAACGCCTGGGCGGCGAAGAACTGGATGTGATGAATGCCAGCAAAGATTCGATTTCTGCTAAAGACGAAGCGACTATGGCTATGTTTGAATACATGATTGCCAATACCGATTGGACAACGGAGATGCTGCGCAATGTAAAACTGGTGTTGCCAAAAGGAAGTGCGAAAGCCATTCCAGTGCCATACGATTTTGATTTTTCTGGATTGGTGAATGCTTCCTATGCCATTCCATTATCAGAAAAAGGCTTGTTGACCATTCGCGACCGAGTGTATTTGGGGCATTTCAAAGATCAGGCACTTTTACGGCAGACCTTAGCACATTTTATTCAACAAAAAGAGGCGGTGTTACAAACAGTAAAAAGTTTTAAATTGTTAAGTGTTGAAAGCCGTGAAGATGTGATGAATTATTTACAAAGTTTTTACGATGCTGTTGAACCTGCATACGCGGATGCCAGCGTTGATCTGGCGTCTTTCCTGACCATGCGCAACGCAACGCTTGCCACCTGGAAGCAGGCTCGAAGCGCCAATACACTTGGAAGTGCCAATAAATAAAAGGAATTGTCAAGGGTTTAAAACATTATAAACCCTTGACAATTCAATACTTATATTTTTCTTTCCATTGTTGCTTTAGCCGTTCTCGAAGTTTTTCTTCTGTCGCATTTTGTTGAGGATCAAAGAGTTTGGTGCCGCTGATTTCCTGTGGTAAAAATTCTTGTTCTACAAAGTTGCTGCTAAAATCGTGGGCATAGCGATAGTCTTTGCCATAGTTCAGGTCTTTCATCAATTTGGTGGGCGCATTTCGCAAATGCAAAGGAACCGGCAGATTGCCACTTTGCTGTACCAATGCTTGTGCCTGACTGATCGCCTGGTACGCCGAATTGCTCTTGGGAGAAGTGGCTAAGTAAATGGCGGCTTCTGACAAAATAATCCGAGACTCTGGAAATCCGACTGCCTGAACTGCCTGAAACGCAGTGGTAGCCATGAGTAAAGCATTGGGATTTGCCAAGCCAATATCCTCCGATGCGGAAATCATCATACGCCGAGCGATGAATTTTACATCTTCGCCGCCTTCAATCATACGAGCCAACCAGTACACCGCAGCATTGGGGTCACTCCCTCGAATGGATTTGATAAAAGCAGAAGCTACATCATAATGCAATTCGCCACCTTTATCATACATTGCAATATTTTGCTGAATTTTATCACTAACTAACGCATTTGTAATCACAAGAGGCAACGCTTCATTTACATCATTGCTTACAATTTCTAAAATATTATACAACTTTCGAGCATCGCCGCCTGCAAATCGCAAAAGCGCATCATATTCCTGGACTTCAATCTTTTTTTGATTCAAATATTCATCTTTTTCTAATGCTTGTTGAATTAAAGCCATCAAATCATCTTCATTTAAGGATTGCAACACGTACACCTGGCAGCGTGATAGCAGGGCGGGGATCACCTCAAAAGATGGATTTTCCGTAGTAGCGCCAATCAGCGTGACCAAACCTTCTTCCACAGCACCCAAGAGAGAATCCTGTTGTGACTTATTAAAACGATGAATCTCATCAATAAATAAAATAGGACGAGGCGATGTAAAAAAGCGCTGGCTACGAGCTTTTTCCAAAGTCTCGCGCACGTCCTTCACGCCTGCATGCACGGCGCTTAACGTGTAAAAGGGGCGGTCTAATAAATGAGCGATAATTTTTGCAAGGGTGGTCTTTCCAACACCCGGTGGTCCCCACAAAATAAAAGACGGCAGATTGCCCGATTCGATTGCTTTGCGCAGCACCCCATTCGCGCCAACCAGATGCCGTTGACCCACATAATCGTCGAAGTTCATCGGGCGCATTCTTTCTGCTAATGGTTTCATAAAAGTTAAACATTGATAAAGGTGATAATGAAGGTAGAAAAATTCGGGCACAACTTGTTCATTGATTTTTTGATAGCAAATTTTTTTAAATGAACGGAAAAAATATTTTTAATTCCATACGGATTTAATACAATTTACCAGGTATTTTTCACGCTATATACGTATCTTTGTTGGCACACACAATCCGAAAAATCCTTTACAGTCACATCAATCTGCTTATTTCGCCTAGTTTTGCCAAGAGCGTTGGAGGTTAATTATAAAACATGATGAGAAAACTTGATTGGTATGCTCACAAGATCAACGCCTTTGACGGGAATGCTACGCGACAGTTCCCGCGCTTTGTTAAAAGAATTTCGCGCTACCTCGAACGTTCAGCTTTTCCAAATTGACGCTGCACGACTCACCACTTTGATTAGCAAAGGAGGCATCCGTTTTACGTTTGCGCCATTGAGTTTTCAAACAGCTTCAGGCGAACCAGTCTATGGCGAGGTTCAGATTTTGCTAGAGGAGGTGTTTCAAAAAGATGCGATTATTCTTTCCAATCGAATGACCACTTCTGAAGATCGCTTGCTGGAAACCGCCGGTCAGTTTCACATTCAGGCTTTTCAAGAAGCAGTGTCTTTGCAATTGGCTATTCCTATTGGGGTTGAAATGCCCATTTTACCGCATTTTTCTCATCCGCTTTCCACGCGTTTGTTTGTAGGCAATTGGTCGAGCTCTTTGCTTTCTGCTGTTGGCAAGGATTTTGATTGGAAACCCGTAGGCAATAAACCTTTGATAATTAATAGACTATCCAAGAAAAAATATTTTTGGTTTCAAATAACCGAATTAAATTGGTTTGCTTGTAGCACCTTCCATCCTAAAAGAGCCCCACGCACGATGGTGAGCGCCCGATTCAGCGCGCTGGTAGAGGAACTGGAGGAATTGGCAGCTTATATCGTTTTCCACGAGTTGAATGCCGTAGCACGCATGTACCCGAATCCGACCGGCAATCGCTTCACGGGTGTGAATGTGCCTGTCAATCAACGCGCTTCCATTGTAATGATTGGCAACCGGCAAGGCGAATGGCTTTTTGGGGCGCATAAAATTGATAAAACTTCGAGCCAGCAAGTGATGGTCAAATTAGAACCGGTTATCGAATCACAATTGTTGGAATATTTGAATCAATTATAAAAAAAGTCGGTTTTTATTTGGAAAAGCCATGTAATGTTTGCTATTTTTCGGAAAATCCGAATTATTATCGGCATTAAGTTATAAAAATCTGAGTTATGGCAAAAACAATGCAATGGTTTCTGGATAAATATGGTGAAAGCCATCAAAATGCGACCAATAAATTAATTCACTGGGTGTGTGTGCCGAGCATCATGTTTAGTTTGTTCGGGCTTATTTATTCCATTCCATTTCCTTTTGCAGAGAAGAGTCTATTCACCAATTGGGCTGCGGTGCTGCTATTGCTGGCGTTGCTTTACTACTTGCGCTTATCTTTTTCCATGTTTTTGGGCTTCGTGGTGATCGGTGGCTTGATGCTGTGGGGCAACAACGCAATTTTTGAAGCAGTTGGCAGAATTAGTGGACAATTGGCGCTCCTCTCCATCCTCATTTTTGCGGTCGCGTGGGTGGGGCAATTTATTGGTCATAAAATAGAGGGAAAAAAACCTTCGTTTTTCGAGGATGTCCAGTTTTTATTGATTGGACCCGCGTGGTTACTACATTTTATTTATCAAAAAGTGGGAATTCGGTACTAATCTAAGGCTGCTGTTTTTTAAAATTTTCATTAAAAAAGCGCCTTCAAAAAATTAATGTGCACTATCAGCGTTTCTCAAAGCACAGATAGACTCTATTTCTTTTTCTAAATTGTACTTTTGTACCCAATCAAAATTTTACCTATGCAAAATGGTTCTCCCTCGTACCATCCTGAATCTTACTGGTCGGAAGTGGCGCAGCGCATTGACAATCGGGGCGACCAAAATGTTATTGCGGGCGATGATGAGCCGTACTACCATTACAAAAGGCAGCGTTTTTTAGAACTGTTGAACGGATTGGCGTTTGAAGGAAAAAGTGTGTTGGAACTGGGGAGTGGACCAGGCGGTAATTTGCAGGAAATTTACAACCATCAGCCAGAGCGTTTGGTGGGAGCCGATATTTCTGCCAATATGATTCAACTGGCTCGGAAAAACCTGGGTTCCGAAGCAATTGAACTCGTAAAAATTGACGGAGAGCATCTGCCTTTTAAGGATCAGGAATTTGACTTAGCTTTTACTGCGACGGTTTTGCAGCACAATACCGACGAAGAAATGATGAAAAAAATTCTGTTTGAATTGTGTCGTGTGACGGCGGGGGAGTTGGTCTTGTTTGAACAAATCAATGCCGCCATCAGTGGCGACGAGCTGATGAAAGGACGCCCTGTGCAATACTATGAGCAGTTGTGTAACGAAAAAGGCTTTGTTTTAAAAGATGTAGAATTTATTAATATTAATGTAAGTTATTACGTGTGCGGCGCCATTCGCAAAGGGCTGAATCCCGCCAAACGCAAAGAAGGAGAGCCTTTGAACAGTGTATCGTTGTTCTTGGAGCATACCTTGTTGCCGCTTACCAAACAATTGGATCGCGTCTTTAAAGCTGAAAAAGATTTAGCGCGATTGATTTTTCATCGAAAAAATTGAAATTATTCCAATTTGATTTAAATTTGTAGAAATAATAGCGCCATTCTATTTTTCTTTGTGCTTCTTCGACCGCTCGTTCGAAAATGCCTGTTATGCCACCCTAAGAGTCTATGCGGTCATAAAACGCCTATCATCGTGAAGGTTTAAATTTTTTTATAGCATGAGAAAACACACACTTTGGTGCACGCTGTTTTTATTTTTTTTAATAAAAATGCCACTCGCAGCGCAAACCTGGCAGCCATTGATCGAATTGGGAGGGCTCACGCCATACCCTTTTTGTGATGCTTTGCAAAATGGCATCGCGCAGATTCCCCCAACTGTGGTGACTGCCGGTGACTACCGTACCCGATTTGTCCTGAATGATACTTTTTATGTAGGCAACCAATTTGCACTGGAAGCCCGTATTTTGAATGCGGAAGCCAATGGTGGCATCAATGCCTTCGATCCAGGCATGTACGTAGAGGGTTGCGCAATCAATTTTGGAGCTTCGCTCATGGGCGATGTTCGGGCGCTGTCATTTACTTCGATTTACGCGGGGTCGCGGGGGCGAACGGATTTGCCAAGTTTTGTGCAAGATTTTTCTTTTTGGCGCGTGCTGCGGTATGAGCTGCGAAATAATATTTTTTCTGTTTTGATAGATGGACAATTACTATATACTTTGCCATATTCTGGCGAGATAAATTTTATTAACCAAATCATGGTTCGCTTCAAAGGTTCGGGTTTGCTCGATTGGGTCAAATTGTATGATCGGAATAATCAGCAGATTTGGATGGAAGATTTTTTAGATTGTAACAATTCTATACCCGCACCCGCGCCTTCCTTGGGTCTGAATATTCAGGTCAGCAATGATACCAGCGTTTGTCATGGAGAAAGCTTGCAATTGAATGCGCGGACTTTGGCAGGAGCGACTTTTAGCTGGACAGGTCCCAACGGTTTTACATCAAATCAAGCCTCCATATTCTTGAATGCTGTCAATCCTAATGATACAGGGTATTACAAAGTGCAAATTAATTATAAAAATTGCATCACCATAAGCGATAGTGTTCACGTGTCGCTGAATAACATTATAAAACCGCCTTCCGATTTTTTAGGAAATGATACAACGCTTTGCTTAGGCGATTCCTTAATGATTGGTCGTTCGTATCCTTGTGCAAGGTATGCCTGGCAAAATGGTTCAACGGATTCTATAATTATGGTGAATAAAGCAGGGATGTATGTTGTTTTGGTACAAGTTGACAATGAAATTTATATAGATTCAATTAAAATAGAATATTATAATTTGCCTACTATTGAGCTTGGAAATGATACCATTCTTTGTGCTGGAACGGCATTATCATTGGATGCTCAATTGAACGCAGCCGCCCGTTATCTTTGGCAGGATGGCAGCGCTCTTGCCAATTTTTCCGTTACCGCCGCCGGCTTGTATCATGTAACAGCAACCGATCTTTGTGGCAACACTGCGAGCGATTCGATTAATATAGCGTATTATAAAATATTAAAACCTTTACAGCTTGGAAACGATACCACCCTTTGCCCCGGCGAAACGTTGACGCTGAATGTTTTTGACAGCGCTGCCCTTCACTATCGATGGCAAGATACTAGTAATAATGATTCTTTTTTAATAAATAAACCGGGTGTTTATGCAGTGACATTAACGGATTATTGTAATAATATTTTAACCGATTCTATAAATGTTCAGTATTACAATTTAGTAAAACCATTTAGTTTAGGAAAAGATACCATATTATGCCCCGGTGAAATGTTGTTGTTACAAGCCACGGATCCAGCCGCTGTTCGTTACCAATGGCAAAATGGAGCAACGCAGTCCAGCATTTCCGCTCAAAATCCGGGCATTTACGTTGTTACAATAACAGATGCTTGCGGCACTCAGCAGGTCGATTCAATTCAAATTGATAATTATAAAGTTTTAAAAACCTTAGAGTTAGGTCAGGATACGATGCTTTGTCCAGGTCAAACGCTTTTGCTGAATGCTTTTGACAGCGCGGCGGTGATTTACCGTTGGCAAGATGGCAGCCGAAATCCAACGTTGTTTGTCAATCGTTCAGGGAGTTATATTTTATACCTGGCGGATAATTGTGGTAATACTGCAACGGATATTATAAGCGTTGGTTATTATGATGTAATAACAGCAGTAAATATTGGAAAAGATACGACGCTTTGTCCAGGTGAAACCTTATTATTAAATGCTACTGATAGAGCCGCGAAATTTTACCGGTGGCAAGATGGAAGTGCGAATTCTACCTTAACTGTCTCACAGCCAGGTGTTTACTCAGTTCAGGTTACCGACAATTGCGGTCATACCTTGATCGATGCCATTGAAGTAAAATACCATCCGGTGCTTAGTGCGCTCGATTTTGGAAAAGATACCTCTTTGTGCCCGGGCACTGCTATTACCCTAGATGCCTTTGATCCTGCTGCGATTAGTTACCTTTGGCAAGACGGCAGCACTGGTTCTATCTTGCGTGTTCAATCGCCTGGGATTTACAGTGCCACCATTGCTGATAATTGTAATCATAAATTGGTTGACAGCATTCAAATCGATTATTATCAATTGCTTGACACAATCAATATTGGACCAAAAGATACGGTGCTTTGTGAAGGCAACATTTTAATCCTGGACGCGAGCACTCCTGCGGCGCGAGATTATATTTGGCAAGATGGCATTTCTACTGCTACTTATGCAGTTAAGCAGCCCGGGATTTATCAAATTGAAGTGAACGATTATTGTGGGAATAGCGCTTTTGACGAGATTCGCATTCGATACAAAGATGTGCCAGCGCCACTTTCGCTGAGCGGAGATACCGTTGTTTGTGAAGGAGAGGTGTTTCGTTTAAATGCAACCGCGCCAGATGCTACTTTTTATCGCTGGGATGATGGGTTGACCAATTCAATTTATCCTGTCACAAAACCAGGATTTTATAGCGTTATGCTTGGAAATGACTGTGGCAGTGCGATTTATTCAATGCGGATAGAAATGGAGTATTGCGGACCTTGTCGCACTTTTGTACCGACGGCATTTTCGCCAAATAATGATGGTCAAAATGATGCGTTCAATATTTTTTCGGAATGCAATTTTACACATTATCAAATGTTGGTATTTAATCGTTGGGGTATCAAAGTTTTTGAATCCAAAGCACCTTGGAATGTGTGGGACGGCACATTTGAGGGCAAAACCCTGCCTAATGGGGTGTATGTTTGGCAATTTCGATTCATTGCGGAAGGGGAGAATGAACGAATGCTATCGGGGGACGTGTTGTTAATGCGGTAAAATGGAGGCGTGATTGGATTATTACATCATGTTCCAGAATGTTTGCGGTATTTACCTTTAAAACGATAATTGAATCACAATATGTAATGATTTTTGGCAGGTCATGTAAAAAGCCCTTCTGCAAAGGAGCAGAAAGGCTTTTTTATTGTAACAGGCTGAAGCCTGTTGGACGTAAGGCAGGCTGAAGCCCGCACTACGCGATTACATCATACCGCCCATACCACCTGGCATACCGCCGCCGTGTGCGTGTGCATGACCGTTGCCGCCTTTTTCCGGCTTATCATTGATGACACATTCTGTTGTCAACACCATACCTGCGATAGAAGCCGCATTTTCCAAAGCAATACGTGTCACCTTCGTTGGGTCAATGACACCAGCAGCTTTTAGGTCTTCGTACTTATCAGTGCGAGCATTATAACCATAGCTATCCTTGCCATTCAGCACTTTTTGCAGCACGACAGAACCTTCTACACCAGCGTTATCGGAAATAGTGCGCAAGGGAGATTCCAATGATTTGCGGACAATTTGAACACCAATATTCTCATCCTCATTCACACCTTTAAAATTGCGCAAAGCACCAATGGTACGTACCAACGCTACGCCACCACCAGCTACGATACCTTCTTCCACCGCCGCACGGGTTGCATGCAAAGCATCATCCACACGGTCTTTTTTCTCTTTCATTTCCACTTCGGTCGGAGCACCCACGTACAGTACCGCTACACCGCCTGCCAATTTTGCCAAGCGCTCTTGCAGTTTTTCTTTGTCATAATCAGACGTCGTCGTTTCGATTTGCGCTTTGATCTGGTTGATGCGAGCCTTGATTTGCTCTTCCTGACCACGACCGTTTACAATTGTCGTATTGTCTTTGTCAACCGTAATTTTTTCAGCTTGACCCAAGTGGTGCAATTCAGCGTTTTCAATTTTGTAACCTTTTTCTTCGCTGATAACGGTACCGCCGGTCAGAATAGCGATGTCTTCCAACATTGCCTTGCGACGATCCCCAAAACCTGGTGCTTTTACTGCAACTACTTTCAAATTGGCACGCAGACGGTTTACAACCAATACGCCAAGTGCCTGAGATTCAACATCTTCTGCAATAATCAACAGCGGACGACCAGACTGGATTACTTTTTCCAGAATTGGAACGATGTCCTGCATGTTAGCAATTTTCTTATCGTAAATGAGGATGAACGGATTATCATACTCCGTTACCATTTCCTCTGCATTTGTCACAAAATAGGGAGACAAATAGCCACGGTCGAATTGCATACCAATTACTTCGTCCACGTAAGTGTCCGTACCTTTGGCTTCCTCTACAGTGATAACGCCGTCTTTCGACACGCGCTTCATGGCGTCAGCAATCAGCGTACCGATTTCATCGTCATTATTAGCCGAAATCGTTGCTACCTGCTTGATTTTTTCATAATCGCTGCCGATGTGCTCCGATTGTTTTTTCAAATCTTCAATCACCAATTTTACGGCTTTGTCAATACCGCGTTTCAAATCCATTGGGTTAGCACCCGCTGTTACATTTTTCAAACCGGCGTTAATCATGGCTTGTGCCAGTACCGTTGCAGTAGTTGTGCCATCACCCGCAGCGTCGGCAGTTTTAGAAGCCACTTCTTTCACCATTTGAGCGCCCATGTTTTCTACCGCATCTTCCAGTTCAATTTCTTTTGCAACGGTTACGCCGTCCTTCGTAATCTGCGGCGCGCCAAAGCTCTTTTGAATCACCACGTTGCGACCCTTTGGACCCAGGGTTACTTTTACGGCATTTGCCAAAGCGTCAACACCACTGCGCAATTTTTCGCGAGCGTCTCTATTGAAGCTAATTTCTTTTGTAGCCATTTTTTGGAATTTTTTAATTTTTTAAAGGTTGAATGAATGCTTGGAGTGCTAAGCTTGATCTTTTTGGATGCTTTTTCTTCGATACTATTGATGCTGTTGATTGCAGTGTATTGCGTATCAAGTGATAATAGCATTCAAAGTATCGGTGCAGCAAGTATCTAAAGTATCTCGCAGCAAGCATCGACTCAGCTCGCATTCC
This sequence comes from uncultured Saprospiraceae bacterium, assembly GCA_964517145.1. Classification (GTDB taxonomy): domain Bacteria; phylum Bacteroidota; class Bacteroidia; order Chitinophagales; family Saprospiraceae; genus JADJNW01. Next base: position 2,013 of record CAZFBN010000132.1, on the reverse strand, counting down.
ATTACAGAATTACCAGAATGTCGTCTTCGCGCATAATCAGATAATCTTCGCCGTTGTAATTCAACTCCTGACCAGCGTATTTGCCATAAAGCACGATGTCGCCAGCTTGCACGGTCATCAGTTTGCCGTCCTTACCAGGACCAACCGCGATTACTTCGCCGCGTTGTGGTTTTTCTTTTGCAGTGTCCGGGATGATGATTCCACCCTTGGTTGTCTCTTCGGCAGGCGCCGGTTTTACAACAACTCTGTCATTGATTGGCTTCATATTTGGATTCAATTTGTTTAGAAAGAAAATAAGAATTGGTATTTGAATTTAAACATTAGATGCTTGAGGAATACATCCGCAAGTATCCAATTTCAAGCTGCTTTTATCATACTTTGTGCCAAACTGCTATTGCTGACAAATTTTCAGTAAAACTGAATAAAAATGGCAGATTCTAATTTGTAACAATTCTTTTACGATTGATAAGGTATCAAATGGCAGGTGAAAATGGCAAAATGTGGAGAATAACACTACTTTTGGCAAAAACTAGAAACGAACAAAAACAACAAACCCCGACTGGTAGTGCCAATCGAGGTTTGCCGTTTTTCGATAACTTGTTTGGTAGGAGTTATCTGCTTTATTGCGATTGCAGTGGAATATTTTCAGCGCCACCAGCATTGCCTACCAACAGCGTTGTGACAATGCACAACACGAATAAAGCAATAGCCAGATACCAAGTCAACTTTTCAATAAAATCAGCCGATTTAGCTGCGCCAAACATTTGATTTGCCTGATTGCCGCCAAAGGTAGCATCCACTCCACCACCTTTCGGGTTTTGAATCAAAACCGCTGCCATCAGAAAAACGCCTACCAGGGCGATTAATACAGTCAAAACTGCCAACATTTTACACTTGTTTTAGTTTTTGAATTTGCGCTGCAAAGTAAGCACTTTTTTCTGGAATTTTCAAAATTAATTGCTCATACATGCGAATTGCTTTTTCGCGATGCCCTTGCCGCGCCAGAATGAGCGCCAGCGTCTCACTCGCTACTTCCTGCTGTTCTTCTATGCTTTTGGCGGCAAGGTCAGCCGCTTGTGCTTCTTTATTTTGTATAACAGCTGGTTTCAATTTTATTTGCAACGTTGGAGGCTGGTATATTTTGGCATGGCTTCGGGAGGCAGCATTGCTCTCATCCTTCACCACAGAGGTCTGCTCAGTACGGGTTGCTATAACTACCGAAGCGGAAACATCCCATTCAAACGCATTAGAAGTTCCATTTTCAATTGCTTCTCCCTCATCCGGCGGTTCTGGTAGCGTTGGCTCTGGATCAACAGGGTCGGGCACTTCTGGAAATTGTCCAGGAATGGTCGGCATGGGATCATCTTGCGTTGGAATCTCTGGTGTAGTGAGCGGCTCAAGGATACCGGGCTCAGGGGTAATTTCAGGAAGATCCGTAGGGCGAGGCGGTACTTGCAATCGGCTGAAATCCAGTTCTTCTTCTTCTTGAAGTATAGGCTGAACGGGTTCAAAAGTTTGATATGCAGGAACAGGTTCCGTCGGTATTGTCACCTCCCTCAAAATAGGCTCTGGACGCTTAAAATTGCTCAACGTCGGTAATTCTAGCACTTCATCATGCACTAATACATCTGACGCGGTATTGCGAATGGATTCAATTGACTTCATTTTTTTGTACAAAAAAGATCGGTCAATGCTACCGGTTGCGGTGCGCTCCAGCATTGAGTCTTTATCTCTCAAGCCATCCATTTTACTTTTTTGCAAAAGCAACCATTGCAAGTTCTGACAATAAGGATATTGAAGTGCTAAGCTTTTAAGCTCTTGAAAATTAATTTGATATAATTTAGAAGGATTTTTTAAGTATTCTGCAAAATTTTCGGCATTCATAATCACTGCTGTCTTCTGATGTTAATTTTTTACAAAAATACGATATTTTATTGTTAGAATCAATGGTCAGTACCTTGATTGTTAGCGGTTTAGATTGTTTCAGTTTATTATTAAAAGAATGTACATTAA
>CAZFBN010000131.1:0-15916 GCA_964517145.1 uncultured Saprospiraceae bacterium | reverse complement strand
TATCTTTGCATCCAGCATTTTAGTGATGTTGTGTTTTACAAATTTTCTTTTTCCTTTTGTAAATTTACAACATCACTTTTTCTTCATATTAAACTTTTTTATTAATTTTAAACAAGTTCAATGTAATAACCGGCTTTTTACAATATTTATTATCCGATTTTACTTTTTGGCAGCATCCACACGCCCATGAATCCGCCCATAAAACCACTTATTAATCCACTGATGCCATTCCCTACGGCATTCATAAGGACTGTTTCCGGGAAAGGTACGATAAAATAATTGAGCAAACTGGATAGTAAAAATCCAACAATAGCGCCTGGTATAGCTGCTTGTAAGGCTGCTTTGGTCGAGTTATTCATTGTTTATGATTTTTTGTAAATAAAATTATTACATCGAAATGCCTACCGTCTTTTTATGATACGTATCGTCTTGTAATTGCCGAAGCATAAAATGCGCCACATCCGCCCGCGTTATTTTTTTGATTTTCACCGATTTATCATACGGAAAGCCATATTTATAAGCACCTGTCGCCGGTCCGTCGCCCAAGTAGCCGGGTCTTACAATCGTCCAATTCAACTCGCTTTGCTGGATCGCAGCTTCCTGACTTTCATGATCTGCCATTACATGTTTCAAAATAAAAGGAACAATAAAATATTTCAAAACAAAAGGCATCATCGGGCGGCTGTCGCCAAAACCCAGCGACGACAGGCAAATCAAGCGTTTCACCCCTTGCGACTGCATGGCTTGAATGATTCGTTTCGTACCTTCCGTGCGAAGTTTGCTTTTGTCGGAGGCAGGCGTACCCAAAGTACAAATGACTGCATCTGAACCTTTTATGGCTTGCTCTACCGCTGCGAGCTGCAGCGCATCTCCTGGCACCAATTTCAGATTGGGGTGCTCGATGCCTAATTTTGCTGGATTTCTGGAAAAGGCGCTGACCAAATGCCCTTGCTCCAAAGCTTGGCGCACCACTTGCTCGCCCGTGCCGCCGCTGGCGCCGATGACTGTTATTCTCATATGCTAAAATTTTTGATGATTTCCTTTGATGTGACAAAGTTAGGCGCCGGGAAAGGCGAAAAATTGAATATTTCCGACAAGGATATTTATTTAGAAAAAATTTGCAAATCAGAAAGGAAATCCGGCTGGTTTTTGTGCAATTGCATTGGTGCGGTGCCAAAAAATGCTTTAAACTCCCGAATAAAATGCGCTTGATCGGCATAACCCAAATCGTAAGCTACGTCCGTAAGTTTTTGATAATCAGCTGTTTTAATCTTCTGAAGCGCCGTTTGAAAACGACAAATGCGAATAAACTTTTGAGGGCTGACGCCGACGAATTGTTTGAAATAACGCTCCAAGCTTCTTTCCGAAATATTTAGTTCTTTTAAAATTTCATTTACTCCGATTAATCCTTTGGCTGAAAATATTTTAGCAATTGCAATATCTACCACCTGCGGATTCTTTTTATTAATCGCGATCAAATGATAAAAATATTCAGCGAGCACCTGAATGCGTTGCTGCGTGGTGGGAAGTGGCTGGATTTGATGAAGCAACTGCTCATAATCTGCCTTTGAAATCAGCTCAAACGCCAAACAATCGTCCGCCACTTCAAAAGCATCCAGGTTAAAAATCGTCTTGATCGCGCTGGGGTAAAAATAGACGCCAATTGCCGCCACTTCGCCCGCCAAAATCATTTTCTTGCGCGTAATCGTTTGTCCAAACAAAAAAGCCGTAGGCATGGCATTTTTTGCCGTATCATAAAACCCCGGCGCTTCATTCACTTGAAAAATCAAACCCGGAAAGCCATCGGGCACCGGACTGAACTTAATATCCTCCGCAGGAAAAGCACGACGCTCCAGCGTCCAAAAGCCTTTCACATAGCCTTGGAGGTAAAACGGCGGCGCGTACTCGCGGTATTGCAGCGGCGTATCCAGCATGGGCACTTTTCAACAATTCCTGTAAAAGTAAGCATTTTTGTCAAGCAGCGCAAAACTTTCCATGACCAACTATTGACTATCCGACCATCGACTATCCAATTTTGCACTTGTAAATATTTGCCACACTTTGTATTTTACCGATTCAAAATATGAGCTTGTTTAAAATTAATGAAAAATCGTAATATCTTTTCAAACTAAGCTCCTACGTTCTCGTATTTTGGAAGATTCAACAATCTACTCTTGAACAAGAGAATGTAGCGTCGAATTGCCTCTGTCATATTAAATAAAATCTTTAATTTTAAACAACTTCTATAATACCCCAATGAGTAGAGCCGGTAGAACGGAACATTTCCAGCAAGCAGCAGATTTTAAAAAAGGCGACAATCATTTACTGGTCATCGGCATCAACCAGTATCAGGATAGCAGCATCCCCAAGCTACGCAACGCCCGCAAGGACGCGGAGGCAGTCGTTAAAGTATTGCAAGAAAATTACGGCTTTGATACCAAATGCTGCAACACTTTTTTTGATGAGCAAGCTAGCCACGACAACATTACCGAAATATTGGAAGATTTGCCCAACCGCATTCAGGCAGAAGATAACTTGTTGATTTACTTCGCCGGGCACGGTAATTTTAATAAAATTACCAAAATTGGCTACTTGCTACCCGCCGATGCCCGATGGGGCAAGCCCAATAGCTACATTCCGCATTCTACAATGCTCGATTACGTCCGCGCTATCAACTCCCGGCACACGTTTTTGATTTTGGATAGCTGTTTTTCCGGCGCTTTGTTTCGCAATGTCGGCGATAACCGCAGCGCCACTACCAATCTGGAACGCTTCCCTTCACGCTGGGGCTTGGCGGCGGGTCAGATTGAAGAAGTTTCTGATGGATTTTACAATGACAATAGTCCTTTTGCGAAAGCCTTGCTCACGTATTTGCAAACCGCGCCCGACACCTTCCTGGCTTCCGATTTAATCCAGCACGTCAAAAACGCTGTACCCAACAACGCTGCCCAGCAGCCGCACGGCGGCATCCTGCACAAAGTGGGCGACCAGCAGGGGGAGATGGTATTCCGTCGCCAAAGCAGTGAAGCCTCCGACTGGCAGCGCATCACCGATTCTCAAAACATCAACGACTTCCTCGCTTACCTTCGAAAGCATGGCTACCAAAGCCGCTACGCTCAGGATGCGGAGGCACGCATCAAAATGCTGGAAGACCGGCAGCTATGGGATAAAGTGAATAAAAATAGCATTGCTGCGCTGCTGCAATTCATTCGGGAACATCGGGAGAATATTTTTGTAGCGGATGCCGAAAAAATCATTGCCCAATTAGAAAAGGGCTTTATCGAACCAGCAACTCTTGAAGAACATCCCGAAACTAAGCCAGCGCATTATAAATCAGCTGAGGATTACTTTAATGAGGCGAACGAGAAATTCGAAGAAGAGGATTATTATAATGCCATAGCTGATTATACAAAAGCCATTGAACTCCATCCGAAGTTTGCAATATCTTACAACAATCGAGGACTTGCCAAATATAAATTACAAGACAATACGGGGGCCATCGCCGATTATAACAAAGCCATTGAACTCGATCCACAAGATGCATGTGTCTACATTAATCGGGGAAATGCCAAGGAGGATTTACAAGACTATATCGGCGCGATCGCTGATTATACCAAAGCCATTGAACTCGATCCACAGGATGCTCGTGCCTACTACAGCCAGGGATTTTTTAAATATAATTTACAAGACTATACCGGGGCAATTACTGATTATAACAAAGCCATTGAACTTGATCCACAATATGCCATTGCATACTGCAATCGAGGAGTTGCCAAGGCTGATTTACAAGATTATAAGAGCGCGATTGCTGATTATACAAAAGCCATTGAACTTGATCCACAAGATGCTTTTGTCTATAACAATCGGGGAAATGCCAAACTTAATTTACGAGACAAGTTGGGCGCGATCGCTGATTATACCAAAGCCATTGAACTCCATCCGCAATATGCTAATGCTTATAATAACAGAGGTGTAGCTTACCACGCGCTGGGTAAACTCGATTCGGCTTGTCAAGATTGGAGAAAGGCTATCGAGTTAGGATACCAATTTGCGGAGGCTATGTTAAAAAAATACTGTAAGGGAAAGTGAGGCTCCTCGCCTTTTCATTTTCGCTAAACCTTTAGCTTATCCAGCCAAAATTTTAGGGTCGCTAGCGTAAATCTTTACGTTCCAAGGCTAAAGTTTTACCCTCTGTAACCTAAAATTTTAGGTTCGCGACCTAAAATTTTACCCCAGCAACCTAAACGTTTAGGCTCGGAACCTAAAACTTTACCTTTTTTATGGAAATTATGATACTTTAGCGCTTGTTTGAAAATTTGAAAGTGCTACAAATTGCACTAGAACATCCATAACTTGATTGTTGCCTTTGGCAAAAAAAGCGCTTAAAAACGCCTGAGGTTTCCTGAGGTGCCTAAGGTGGTGAAAAAAGCACCGATTTAGCGCAGCTAACTTCATTACTCATAATGAATTCGTGATCGGCGATTGCTGTCGGATGTACATACGCGGCTATTTCTAAACCATCTAAAACCAAGCGCGACGGGTCGTTTGGCATCTAACATTCCAACCTTTGTAAAAGAAAAATGCCCGTCGTTTTTAGCCAATTGTTTATCTTTCCAGGGTATTTCACGCTTGCGAAACCTGGCGATTTTGTAAGCACATCAAGCCTAATGATTTATGAAACCACTGCACCTATTACCTGCGCTCTGCCTTTTGTTGCTGGCAGGCTGCCAATCTAATACCGACGCCGACTGGGCGCACTACCTGGGCGATCCTGCGACGAGTCATTATTCCAACCTCGATCAAATCAATGTGGACAATGTGCGTGCGCTTGAAGTGGCGTGGACCTACCACAGCGCCGGGGGCGATACGACGGCTTTGGGTGCTATTCAGTGCAATCCTTTGATTATCAATGGCGTATTATACGGCACTTCCCCTATTTTAAAATGCTTTGCGTTGGATGCAGCGACGGGCGAGGAGTTGTGGACATTCGATCCTTTTGGCGATGATCCTGAAGCGCGCAACGGCGTCAATCGCGGTTTGGCAATGTGGCAATCGGGCGGAGAAAGTCGCTTGTTGCTCACTGCCGGTTCGTTTTTATTTGCGCTGGATGCCAAGACTGGTAAGCCTTTCCCCGATTTTGGCAACAATGGTAAAGTGGATTTGCACGAAGGTTTGGGGCGCGACGTGAGCGAATTGTACCTGGTTGCCAATACGCCGGGCGTGGTGTTTGAAGATTTGTACATTCTTGGCATGCGTGTATCGGAGGCGACCGGAGCTGCGCCGGGGCATATTCGGGCGTTTGATGTGCGCACGGGCAAGCAACAGTGGATATTTCATACCATTCCTCATCCGGGGGAATTTGGTCACGATACTTGGCCCCCCGATGCCTGGCAGCGCGTGGGTGGCGCGAATAGTTGGGCGGGCATGAGCCTCGACGAAAAGCGCGGCTGGGTGTTTGTGCCAACGGGTTCGGCTTCTTTTGATTTTTATGGCGGCGACCGGGAGGGGGATAATTTATTTGCGAATTGCATTCTGGCGTTGGATGCGAAAACCGGCAAGCGCATCTGGCATTATCAAACGGTGCATCACGATGTGTGGGATCGGGACTTGCCGTGCGCGCCGAATTTGGCAACATTAAATTTGGATGGCAAAAAAGTAGATGCGGTCATTCAACCCACAAAATCCGGGTATTTATTTGTGTTAGACCGGGAAACCGGCAAGCCCTTATTTCCCATCGAAGAAGTACCGGTAGAATCCTCCACTTTGAAAGGGGAAAAATCTGCCAAGACGCAGCCCATTCCAACCAAACCATTCATGTTTGCACGCAATCGATTGGATAGCAATGATTTAAATAATTTGACACCTGAAAATCATGCCTTTGCATTAGAAATTTGGAAAAAAAGCAGAAAAGGCGAGTTTGTGCCGCCAACGCTGGAAGGAACCTTGCTGTTACCGGGTTTTGATGGAGGCGCTGAATGGGGCGGCTCGGCGGTGGATCCAAGCTCCAATTGGCTGTATGTGAATGCGAATGAAATGGCGTGGGTGCTGCAAATGTTGCCTTATGAGGCGGCTGCCAGTGATTCGCCCATTGCCAAGGGTAGAAATATTTACCAAACGCAGTGTATGAATTGCCACGGCAAAGATTTGAAAGGCGCTTCTATTTTTAAAGTGCCGTCGCTGGTAGGCGTAAAGGATCGGTATCCAAAAGCAGAGATTCTAAATTTGGTGAAAACCGGCAAAGGGATGATGCCTTCGTTCGCCTACTTATCCGACGAAGAGCGCGAAGCAGCGGTAGCGTTTATTCTGGAAGAAAAAGGACTGGCGCAAGCGGCAAGTGCCAATCAAAAAGAACCGCAAGGCGAAGAATTATGGACGTATCCTTACACGATGACAGGCTACAATCGCTTCGTGACGCCCGATGGCTACCCTGCCATCAGCCCGCCCTGGGGCACGCTGAATGCCATCAATCTGAATACCGGTGCAATGGAATGGCGCATTCCGCTTGGCGAGCATCCGAAATTGGTGGAGAAAGGCATTCGGAATACCGGCAGTGAAAACTACGGCGGTCCGGTAGTGACGGCGGGTGGGGTATTGTTCATTGCAGCCACGCTGGATGAGAAATTTCGCGCTTTTGACAAAAAAACGGGCAAGCTGCTGTGGGAAACGACGCTCCCGGCGGCAGGACATGCTACGCCGGCGACCTATTCGGTAAATGGCAAGCAATACGTGGTCATCGCATGCGGTGGCGGGAAATTGGACACCAAACCGGGGGATGCGTATGTGGCGTTTGCGTTGCGGGGAGAGTAGAGGGGGATATTTTGGATTTTGGATTTTAGATTTTAAATGTAATTTTATAATAGATAGGGAGTGATTGTCCATTTTTTAAGGACATTTTAAGATGCTTTGCTGAACTCAAAGGCTTTGCAATCAGTTATATAAATAGTTGGGTGCACCGGTTTTAAAAGTGTGAACAGCAGTGGTTGTAAGGAATAGCTTAATTTTTTTAAGCAAAAACCGGATGGCTTGTTATTGGTGTAATAACAATAAATTATTTCATTCTTATTTTATATTTTCCTTACATTTATTTCCTTGCAAAACGGCTGCTCTTCTCGTTTTTTTACATTGCATTTTGACAATATTATATTTTTAATACCATTTACCATGAACAGTCAAACATTTTTGGTCACTGTGCTAGCGTTGCTGACCTGGCTGCTATTTCCAAATAGTGTTGCAGCGCAAAGTAATTACAACGAAATTACATACGAAATTCCCAATGCTTATTATCAGGCAGCTGGCAGAAGCACGCAGGTATCTGCTACGCTTGAGTACGACGACACAACGCATATCATAGAAGCATTAGAATTTGAAGTTCCTCTTTATTCTTTTACCAACACTTATGGCGGCAGTTATAATTACATTGCTGCATTTGGCAGTGCGTATAATTTTCCCTGGCTGCGTTTTGAAAGTAAAAAAGTAAAAGAGGAAGGTAAAAATATGGAATTGCAGGGGACACTTTATTTTAGAGGGGAGTATCGACCGATTCATATGAACATTCAACGAACGGAAAAAGACGAAATCTTGTATTTGGACGGTGACTTTACGATCAATTTGCGCGATTATTTCCTGCTGGCTCCAGCTACCGTGCGCATTCCACCTTATCTGGACATGCAGTTGCATCTGGTGTTTGACCTTTCCGGCGCCGCCGAGGCGCAAGCAGAAAAAACAGGAAGAAAATAGTTTAGCCTCAAAAGCTAAGCACTATGGCATTTTGGTAATAGGAAAGCGGACGGCGTATTCGTCAGTCCGCTTCTTTGTTTTATAGCAATTTGGCAATTTTTTCGATTTAAATTCGTTTGTAACAATTTAATTACCAGTTATAAAAAGCTATTTTTGCCTTTGAGCAATATTCATATCGTGCAAAGTGTGTTAGGCATTCTAAAATGTTAATGTACACCAAAAGCGATGACTCAAAGGTAAGATTTGATTATTTTAGCAGTCTAATGTGATTGCTTCAGAAAATTAGAGCCGTATAATATTATTAACCAGAATTAATATTTTTGTTACATTTTAAACTAAAACAGTAATAATGATGACAAAGAATTGGATTTATAGCTTACTTATGGTTGCAATGGCAGGGATAGCTGGTACAGTGAATGCACAAGACACAACAGCTACGGCTGCTTCTTTGTACAACGATGGTTTGGCGCAACTCAAAGCCAAGGCGTACTTGCCGGCGCTCGGCTTGTTTGAAAAAGCAATCGCGGCAGCCGATACCACGAAGGAAGACGAGGTAAAAGTAGTGGGCTTAGCAAAACGCAATGGCGCGATTGCCGCTTATTATGCGGGCACTCAACTGCGCAAAGAGAAAAAGACTGCGGACGCCTCGAAGCGTTTTGACCAGGGTGTTTCTTACGATCCTGATTTTTATGCAAATTATATTGGTCGCGCTCAGGTTTTGGAAGACCAAGATAAAGATGGTGACGCAGTGAAGGCTTATTTTGAAGCAATTGCGGTAGCGGAACGCACCGGAAAAGCTGATAAAGTAGCGGATCTTTCTAAAAAAGCGGAAAGCATTGCCGGGGTTGCATGGGGTAAAAAACAGTGGAACAATGCCATTGAAGCGGCGAATGCTTTTCTGGCACAAAAAGAGTCTGGTAATGTGCGCTATTACCTGGCATTGTCACAAAAAGAGAAAAAAATGTATGACGAAGCGATTGAAAATGCTAAAAAAGCAGTGGAATTAGCTTCTGCCGAAGATAAAGATAAAACGAACTTTGGACTAGCTGAAATTTATGAAGCTGCCGGCAAAAAGAGTGATGCCATTGCTGCATACAAGCTGGTGAAAGGTACTAAATACGGCGAACGTGCTAAGTACAAAGTGACACAGTTGGAAGGTGGCAAGTAAAAAGATTGGCAGACCGGGCGACTGAGAAAGAAGGGCTCTTACCAACCGGTAAGAGCCCTTCTGTATTTTAAGCCTTGCCAGGCAAGATACGATTCCAATACAGCCAGGGCAGCAGACGCTGTTTGAGCATGTACATCGTCCAGCGCTCTTTAGACTGGTCAAATGGAAAAGTTTCCTGCGGGGTATTGTTGTAATCAAATTCTGCCAGCACTAGTTTGCCGTAGCCGGTGACTAAGGGGCAAGAAGTGTAGCCATTGTAAGAGGCAGTGAGTGGCTGTTTTTGAATTGCAGATAGCAAATTGGCGACCACTACCGGCGCTTGTTTGCGAACGGCGGCACCGGTTTTGGAAGTTGGCAAACTCGACGCGTCGCCCAATCCAAAAACGTTGGCATAGCGCACATGCTGCAATGTATTTTTGTCCAACTCTACCCAGCCCAGTTCACTCGCCAAGGGGCTTTGACGCACAAAATCCGGAGCGCTTTGAGGCGGCACCACGTGCATCATGTCAAATTCTACCCAGGTTTCTACATCTTTATTTGGCTCACTCATGCCTACAAATCGGGCGCGTTTGCGTTCGCCATCAATTTCCTCCAAGCGTTGCATGAAGTTCAATTGGACGTTGGCACGTTTGCACACTTCAAGCAAGGTTTTTTCGTATTTATCCACATTAAACAGGCGCGGCGCTCCGCTCCAATACTGAATGTTCACCTTGTCGAGCATGTGATGTTTGCGGAAGTAGTCCGCCGCCAAATACATAATTTTGTGAGGCGCACCACCACATTTCACCGGCGTGTGCGGATTGTGAAAAATGGCTTTCCCTCCTTTAAAATTTTTCAGCGTCTCAAACGTATAAGGAGCTGTATTGAAGCTATAATTGGAACAAACGTTGTTTTTTCCGATGGTTTCTGGCAATCCTTTAATCGCCGACCAATTGAGTTGAATGCCTGGGCAAACTACTAAAAACTCATACTGCACCGTGCGACCATCTTCCAGCGCTACTTCGTTTTGCTGAGGATGCAGCGCCACTACTTTTTGCTTGATCCATTGAGCACCTTTCGGAATCACATTGGCTTCCTCCCGTACCGTATAATTTCGGTCAAATGCGCCCGCGCCCACGAGCGTCCAGGCAGGTTGATAATAATGCTTGTCAGCCGGATCAATGATCGCTATATCCAGTTTTCGGTCTTTATTAAGCAGTTGTGCTGCCACAGAAATGCCTGCATTTCCACCTCCCACAATGACAATTTGATGCGTTGGGTTCATACTATTTAATTTTAAATCAATGAATAGGTATATACATGAAAATATGAATGAATGTTCATGTTTTGAGTTACAATACAACAATTCTGCCCTCTTAAAAAGAGTCAGCCTATCCTTGATTAATATGGTGAAAATTCAGAGAATGATAAAAATTACCCTGCGAGTGGCAAAGTTAAGAATATTGTTTGGCTTTTTTTGCAACAGCTGTAATTAAAAAAAGTAAAAACCCACATTTTAATACAAAATTGAGGCTTTCGAAAGTCGTAGAAAAAAGTCAGCTTTTTTTGATAAAAAATTCCTGTTAATTTTAACATTACCTTTTTTTCTTGCTATAACACAATACTTACAGAACCAGTAAATTGTCCCCTTAAAAAGAAACAAAAGTGACAAATATCTCCTATAAAAGTGACAAAAATCACTGAACACGAGGGCTGGAGAATGTTACTTTGTGGTATCAGAAAGAAATTTCAATTCGGGTGATTTTAGGGAATAGTTTTCGAAGGAGATTGTAACACATAATCTCCTTCTTTTTTTTTAGATCAGGACGGAAGGATTTTAGGATTAAACCCAAAGGTTCAAAAGACAATGTAATCTCTTGAACCCTTGAATTTTAAACTTGTAATTTTTTTTTAAAATCTATTAGCCGCACTCCGAGTACCCACAACTTTTACAAGTCAAGCACCCTTCTTTGTAAATCACGCCATCGGGGTCGCCGCAGCTTGGGCAGGGCGATTTGGACTGCGTCCCGTCGGGAATAAATTTCTTCAGCGCCCGCGCCACGCCGTTTTTCCAGGTGTTGATGTAATCTTCCTCCACGTTCAAGCCATCAATTAAATCCACCACTTTATCCAGCGGCATACCATGACGCAACACGCCGGAAATCAACTTCGCATAATTCCAGTATTCCTTGTTGAACGAACGCGACAGCCCTTCAATCGTCACGCGGTACCCTTCCTTGTCCATAAACTGGAAATCGTAGCGTTTTACACCGTTTTCGTCTTTAGTTTTGATCACCCAACCCGTTTTTACATAATCCGGCAAACGGAAAGTATCCTCGGCGCGACCGGTAAAAATCTCGTAAGGACGCCCATCGCAAATGCCGATCACCGCCAGCCAATCCTGGTTATTATTTTTGAATTTTACAATCTCAGCCTCCAATCTTTCCGGGCGCTTCGGCGGCATTGTTTCAATCACCCGACCATTGCCGTGCCCTTCCGATTTTTCTTCTTTTTTCGTATCCGCCACGAGCACGCCACTGCGCGAGCCATCGCGGTAAATCGTGCAACCTTTACAACCCACTTCCCACGCCGTTTGGTAAATTTGTTTCACCATGTCCACGGTCGTTGCTTCCGGCACATTCACCGTCACGCTGATCGAATGATCCACCCATTTTTGAATGGCACCCTGCATTTTTACTTTTTGCACCCAATCAACATCATTAGCAGTAGCTTTATAATAAGGCGACTGTTTTATGATATTTTCAAGCGACTCATTATCAGCACGTTTGATGGATTCTACATCATAATTATTCGCTTGCAGCCAATCTATAAATTTATGATGAAAAACATGATATTCCTCCCAGCTATCGCCCACTTCATCTACAAAGCTGATTTTCACGTCTTTATCATTTGGATTCACTTTGCGACGGCGTTTGTAGGACACCATAAATACCGGCTCAATCCCCGAAGTGGTTTGCGTCAAAATACTCGTCGAACCCGTCGGCGCAATGGTCAGCATCGCAATATTCCGGCGACCATATTTCACCATATCATTATATAATGTTTCATCAGCTTCACGCAAACGCTGAATGAACGGATTATTCATTTCGCGGCTGGCGTCGAAAATTTCAAATGCGCCACGCTCTTTTGCCAAATTCACAGAAGAGCGATACGCATTGATCGCCAGTGTTTTATGTACTTTTACTGCAAATTCAATGGCTGCCTCGCTGCCATATTGCAAGCCCAACGCCGCCAGCATATCGCCCTCGCCGGTGATGCCCACGCCCGTGCGACGCCCTTGCAGACAGGTTTTACGAATTTTTTGCCACAATTCCCGCTCATTTCTGCGAATGAATTCCTGCTCAGGATCGTCTTCCACTTTTTCTAAAATCGCATCAATTTTTTCGGCTTCCAAATCCACAATATCATCCATCATACGCAGCGCCAATTGTGCGTGTTCGGCAAATTTTTCAAAATCAAAATAGGCGTCTTTAGTAAATGGATTTTCGACATAACTAAATAAGTTGATCGCCAAAAGCCGACAACTATCATAAGGGCATAATGGAATTTCGCCGCAAGGATTGGTAGAAATCGTTTTATAACCCAAATCGGCATAACAATCGGGCACCGACTCCCGAATGATCGTATCCCAGAACAAGACACCCGGCTCCGCGGATTTCCAGGCATTGTAAATAATTTTATTCCACAATTCCGCCGCGTCAATTTCCTTGGTAAACTTTGGATTGTCAGAATCAATTGGGAATTTCAGGGTGTATTTCTCTTTATTCCGCACGGCATTCATAAACTCATCGTCAATCCGCACCGATACATTCGCACCCGTCACCTTACCTGCTTCCATTTTTGCATCTATAAAATCCTCTACGTCAGGGTGTTTACTTGAAATAGTCAACATCAACGCGCCACGCCGACCGTCCTGCGCCACTTCACGTGTGCTGTTGGAATAACGTTCCATGAACGGCACAATTCCCGTGGAAGTCAAAGCGCTGTTCATCACCGGACTGCCTTTGGGTCGAATGTGCGAGAGGTCGTGCCCCACGCCGCCGCGCCGTTTCATGAGTTGCACCTGCTCCTCGTCCGTGCGCATGATGCCGCCGTAAGAATCTGCGTAGTTGCCAATCACAAAACAATTGGACAGCGATGACACTTGGAAATCATTGCCAATGCCCGACATCGGGCTGCCCTGCGGAACGATATATTTGAAATCTTTTAATAATTCGTGCAGTTTTTCCTCAGGAATGGGATTCGCGTATTTGCTTTCGATGCGAAAGATTTCAGCCGCAATGCGATGGTGCATTTCATCGGGGGTACGCTCATAAACCTTTCCAAATGAATCCTTTAGCGCGTATTTACTTACCCAAACCGTGCCTGCCAAATCGTCGCCTTTAAAGTATTGCACAGCTGCTTTCACTGCTTCTTCATACGCGACCGGCTTTACGGTTTTTGTTTTCTCCATAGTTTGCATAGTGTGAAATTTTGATACTTGGTTTTAGTTACTAGTTAATAAATGTTTTACCTTTTTTTTTAAGCGAATCGAAAAACAAGTTACGGAAAAAACAAGCGCGATGAAACAAATTTTTTCAACAACATGTGGAAAACTAAACAAAACGATACAAAACGAGCAATTTACCTCGCAGGGAGAGCAAGATTATACAACAATGGCAACGCGGACGACACGGATCACGCGGATGAACGCAGATAATGCATCCGCGCCTTTCCGTGTCGTTCGCGTGATCCGCGATCCAATTAATGTTAGCTGGGCGGCACAGCAGCTTGCTGCTGTTCAAACCTAAGAACGAGCTACTCCATACGTGCTTAGCGCCGCTCCAGTAGCCACCACAATCGGCGTCGCATTTTTTTCTTGATTTGATAATTATCGGTAATATATTTTGAGATGTGAATCATGGCTTCATCAATATTATCGGTGAGTTTGACGAGTTTTAAATCGTCGGAAGAAATCGTTTTTTGGGTTTCCATAAAATGTAAATAATCCATTAAATCCTGATAATAATCTTTGCCAATGAGCACCACCGGAAAGCTATGGATCGTTGCCGTTTGCACCAGCGTGAGCGTTTCAAACATTTCATCCATCGTGCCCCAGCCGCCCGGCAAAATGATAAATGCGTAAGAATATTTGAGCAACAATACTTTACGAATAAAAAAATATTTCAAAGTAACAGACATATGCAGGTATGGATTCGGAAATTGTTCGTGCGGCAATTGAATATTTACGCCAACGGATTGTCCGCCATTTTCAAAAGCACCGCGATTCGCCGCCTCCATGATGCCCGGACCGCCGCCGGTCATAGTCGTGAAACCCAACGCAGCAATGGCTTTGCCTACTTCCCGCGCCTTTTCGTAATGCGGATGCCCTTCTTTAAAACGCGCCGACCCAAACACCGTGATGCACGGACCCACAAAATGCAGGCAACGAAAGCCTTTGATGAATTGAAAAAAAACTTTAATGGCAAACCAAAACTCATATCCACGCGATTTTGGACCTTCCAGGTACTCGTATTCCGAGTGATTGAGAATTTTAACGGGCTTCGTAATTGTAGCAGTATTTTTCTGATTCATATTTACTTAAAAATCAACAATTAACAAAAACGATAACGCCAATGCCTGTCTTTCGACAAACATTGGCGTTTTTATTAACAAGCAAACCACAACTGCGTTCGCTTAAAAATCAACATCATCATTGGTGCTCGACTCTTCCGGGAAATCATCCAAATCGCCCATGGAGCGCGTCATCGAATCATCTTCCTCATCGTAGAAGAATTCGCGTTCGCCAAATTCCAAATCATCGTCCTCCTCCTCTTTGACCGCCGCTTTATTTGCAGCATTCGTTGGCTTACGGATCACTTTCGTAATGACCTTGCGCTCCGTTGGCGCAGGCGCTACCGGTTTAGCCACTACCACAGGCTTGGGCTTCTCCTCCGTTTCTACGTTTTTGATTTGTTCTACGGCTTTTGCCTCCAGGCTTTTTGTGGTGGTCGGCACAGCGAGTAGTCTTTTCTTGTCAATCAACTGACCGGTAATAGAGCAAATCCCATATGATTTATTCTTGATGCGTACCAGTGCATTTTCCAGGTCTTTGATGTACATACGCTGCCGGATCGCCATGTTGTTCAGCATTTCCACCTCGTTATTGATGCTGCTGTCGTCCACCCAGTCACCTCCATGTTCATCACTGGTATTTTCCGTAATATCAAGAATTTGCTCCTGCAAGCTTGCCAATTGTTCCTTCGCTTTTGCGAGTTTGTCTAAAATCAGCTGCTTAAACTCCTCCAACTCCGCGTCAGAATACCTAACTACTGTACTTGACATCTTTCTTTGGATTTTAGCTGGTTAAATGAATCTTGTGCAATTAATGTCTGAAAATTCTGAAATTTTTTCCAAATGTACAATTTCGTTTGTCCTTTACCAAATTCTTACCAAATTATGCTTCTGAAAACGCCCGATTGGTAAAAAAGTTACACTTGCAAAAAACAAGAATTTGATTGGAAAAAAATTCTGTTTTAATTTGATTAAGGTATTGGTTTTGAACGCCTTGAATGTTTTTATCTTTTAAAAATTTGCTCAAGGCAATTGCAATCCAATTTTTCTTTTTATAAAAGCATCCAGCCTTTCGATCAAAAGCGGGTAGCGTTTTTTCATTAAAACTCTTAGGGAAACCAAAATAACCATTGTTAGCATAAAAACAAACGTGTTTAAAATGTCACAAAATGCTTTTTTGTTTTATTTACTGCAATAAAATCGCAGTGCAGCTGCTGCATTTTGAATTGTTGTAGTGAACGGATCATTTTTGATTCTATTGCTGCCAACGGAAAAATTATTTTGTACAATTGCGTGTTTTTTAAGACATTGTACAAACGTCGCTGGCTTCTTATTAGTTCATTTTGCAAAAAAATACAGCAGGATTTCTCGAAGAAGTAGCGTTGATGTTTATCAAACTGTCGAAATTTTGGTAGTCCTAAATAAGTAATGCTAAATATTTATTGTAATGGCAGATGA
>CAZFBN010000130.1:0-16171 GCA_964517145.1 uncultured Saprospiraceae bacterium | reverse complement strand
TGCTAAGTTACTCGCGCGCATTACTTTATTTTAATTATTCTGTATAAAATCTATTGTAAATTTTTTTTGAAGCACCTTTGAGCAGTGCGCTCTGCGTGGAATGCTTTACAGATAGGACTTAGTTAATTTGAAAAGATTGCTTCTTCTTTTTCAGCACTTTCATGGCACGTAAGTATTGTTTTGCCAGGGGGACAATCTTGACGCGGCTACTGCTCACATCATCCGTCCATTGCACGGGCAATTCATATATTTTTAATCGAAACCATTCACCCACCGTCAACAATTCGGTGGAGAAAAACCAACCGTCGCTCACTGCGCCATTTTCATGGAGTTTAGGATAAACCGAACGTTTGAGGAATTTAAAACCACACATGCCGTCGGAAAAATCAACGCGAAGGTAAAGCTGAAGCAGAAGATTGAAAATGCGGGAGGTGATTTCGCGCTTGAGCGTGCGACCGATCACTTTTGATTGAGGATGCAGGCGAGTGCCATATACAATGTCATAATCTTTATTCGCAATGGCATCATATACTTCCAAAAAATGAGGTAAATCCGTTGCCAGGTCTAAGTCCATGTAGCCCACGATGTCTGCCTGCGACTGTCCCCAGGAGGTTTTCAGCGCCAAGCCCACGCCTTTACGAGGCACTTTCACAACTTGCATTTCAGGGAGTTCTTGTGACAATTGGCTTGCAATTTCGTACGTGCGGTCGGTAGAGCCATTATCTGCAATGACAATACGCCACTGCCCCGGCGTGGGGAAGTGTGCTTTTAAAAAAGCATGCAATATATTCACCTGGCGTTCCAGAGTAGGTTCTTCATTTAGCACAGGAATGGTTACATCGAAGGTCATTAGGATGGTGGATTGCTGATTGTTAATTGGTAATTGTTATTTGTTAATTGTTGTTTGCCGTGCAAATGTCGTAGATTTTGAAGAAATTTTTGTGGGGAAGTCGATCATTTTGTCAAAATCAATATTTTCAGCATTTTAAAATTCGCCTGATGCGGTACATTCAATCATGTTAGAAATGCTGATTTCAACAACATTGCTGATTTTTTATTATCAAATGTGCAGCCGAGGTATTAAATTTGAAGATTACACCAAGTTTACCTAAAATCCATATTATGAAAGGAATAAAACTCATTCCGATGATTGTATTGGCTTGCCTGTTTGTAAAAATGCAAGCACAGCAAACACAAAAGCCTGTTTTGCACGCCAAACATTGGATGGCAATCACCGGCAAACCGCTGGCGGCATCTGCTGGTGCACAGATTTTTAATCAGGGTGGCAACGCTGTGGATGCGGCGTGTGCAATGCTGGCAGCGACGTGTACCATGTGGGATGTGCTGAGTTGGGGCGGCGAAACGCAGGCACTGATTTACCATCCAAAAACAAAGAAAGTCATTGCAATCAATGCTTTGGGCGTGGCGCCAACTGGGGCAAGCGCCGATTTCTTTTTGAAAAAGGACCTGAAATATCCGCCGCAGTATGGTCCCCTGGCAGCAGTGACGCCTGGCACACCTGGAGGTTTAACAACGATGTTAGCGGAGTATGGTACAATGAGTTTGAAGCAAGTGCTGGCACCAGCAATGGAATTAGCAGCAGGCTATCCGATTGAGGCACAAACGGCGAACAGCATAGAAAGTAATAAGAAACGCATCAAAGAATGGAAATATTC
Organism: uncultured Saprospiraceae bacterium; assembly: GCA_964517145.1. Lineage (GTDB taxonomy): Bacteria > Bacteroidota > Bacteroidia > Chitinophagales > Saprospiraceae > JADJNW01. Next base: position 14,495 of record CAZFBN010000130.1, on the reverse strand, counting down.
GGCAAAAGTAATGTTGCCACATTTGGGTGAAAAGGATCGCGAGGCGCCGTATGCCGGGGAGATTTTTAAACAAACAGATTTGCTGCAAACGCTACAAAAAATGGTGGAAGCAGAACAGGCGGCGTTGAAAAAAGGAAAGTCGCGCAAGGAAGCGATTTATGCAGCGTATGAGCGTTTTTATAAAGGCGATATAGCCGATGAATTGGTGCGGGGCACACAGGAACAAGGCGGTTTGATTACAAAAGCAGACCTGGCAAATTGGAAAGTGTATATCGAAGAGCCAGAAATGACGAATTATAAAGGCATTGAGGTGTATAAATTGAAGTCGTGGGTGCAGGGTCCGGTGATGTTGCAAGCGCTGAATATGATGGAACAATTGGATATGAGCTGCATGGGGTATAACACCGCTAAATATTTGCATGGTTTGTATCAAGTGATGAATATGACCTTTGCCGACCGCGATTTTTATTATGGCGATCCATACTTTGCGCCGGAGGAACCCATGAAAGGTTTGTTGTCGAAAGAATATGCCAAACAGCGGGTGCAGCAGATCAATTGGGAAAAGAATGATGCGAATGCCAAGCCCGGTGACCCGTATCCATTTGAAGGAAAAGTGAACCCCTATTTGCAATATTTGGAAAACTGGAACAAGGATGTGACATATACTGCGCCACCACAATTCAATGATAATGAGGATTTTCCGAAAGATGAATCGTTTTACATGGGCACTACTTCTATTCAAGCAGCAGATGAAGAGGGTTGGGTCGTGTCGGTAACGCCTAGTGGTGGTTGGATTCCAGCGGTGATTGCAGGCAATACAGGGGTTGGTTTGAGTCAGCGCATGCAGAGTTTTGTATTGAAAAAAGAGGAAAATCCCTTCAATGTGGTGGAGCCTGGCAAGCGCCCGCGCGCAACGCTCACGCCCTCTCTGGCATTGAAAGAGGGCAAGCCCTACCTTTCTTTTGCGGTACAGGGTGGAGATAGCCAGGATCAGAATTTGTTGCAGTTTTTTTTGAATATGGTGGAGTTTGGTATGAATGTGCAGGAAGCGGCAGAGGCAGCAAATATGAATTCTTTTCAGATGCGAAGCGCTTTTGGGGATCACGAAATTCGCAAGGGTGTAATGCTCATTCACGAAAGTACGCCGCCCTGGACGCGAAAGGCGCTGCGTCAGATGGGTTATACCCTGGAGGTGGACGACCGCACCTCAGGACCGATCAACGCGATCTTTTTTGATTGGAAAAATGGCTCCATGTGGGGTGGATCGAGTAATCATGGCGAGGATTATGGAATTGGGTGGTAAGGAGGGCGATGGGGTGATGGGGGGATAGGGAACTGGGAGAATAGGGGGATGATGGAAGGAACCAGTAATCCGGTATGTGGAGGAAAGATGCCGGATTACTGGTTCGTTGTTTTTACGGTTGACGCATTGGCGGCGGCGTTGAGATTTTTCTTGACGTAATTGACCAGGCTGCGTACGGTTTTGCGGCGGATGTCTTGCTCCAGTTCGCGATTGATTTGATTGAGAATGTATTGGAATTTCAAGGTCAGGCTGTCTTTTTTAATGTCGCCAATTTTTAAAGCAAAACTTCCCGGCTGAATGTACTCGTGGTAATCTTTCACTGCTTCGATCAAGTCTGCTTCCAGCGCTTCTACGTTTTTAATCGCTTTCAAATCCACTTCAAATTCAATATTGACACGCTTGATTTGCTTGCGGGTGTAGTTGACAATTTCGCTGTTGAAAACCGTATTATTCGGAATGTACATGATGTCATCATCTTCATTCAGAAAGACGATCTTCGTCAGGTTCAAATCTATAATTTTACCTTTGTGCGTACCGATTTTTATATAATCGCCAATCGAAATCTCTCGCGAAAAGCTGATAATCATGCCACTGATAATCTCCGAAATATAATCTTTGGATACAATTGCAATGGCTGCGGCGACCAAACTCAGGGACGTGAATAAATTCTCTGGCGGCACCCCCATAAAAGCCAGCACCAGCACAATGGTTGCGCCTCCCAGCAATAAATAGTAAATATTTTGCAACCCCAAAACGACATTGTCGGGTTGGTTGTACGGAATTTGCTTGCTGCGCCGATAGAGCCAAGAGAGCAGTACAACAATCAGATTTGCCGACAATGCAAATATGCCAAAGCCAAGAAACAAGTCAATCAAGTCAACCAGTCGAGGGTTGCGTGCTGGCGAAATCTTAAATTCCATCAGCCACTCATGGTAATTGACTCTGGCAACGATGAATAACGTCAATGCCACAAGTCGTACCAAAATGAGCAACCTTCTTTTCATCATAAGCCTGAAAGTGAGCGTTTTATTAAAGAAAGCTCTTTTTGATATAAAAGTTTTTTCAACATTACATTTCCTGCATATCAGCAGGCTCTTCGGCGATTGCTTTTTCTGCTTCCTTATTTTCCTTGTAACTTGACCACGATGCTGCAATGCCCACCGCCATTGCCACTACGATGACCGCCAGGGAAACCCATGCCGGCAAGTGCACGAAGTCACTAACGAGCATCTTGACGCCTACAAACGCCAGAATAAAAACCAGGCTATATTTCAAATACTGGAATTTATCGAGCACCGCCGCCAGCACAAAATACAAGGAACGCAAGCCCATGATGGCAAAAATATTAGAAGTAAAAACGATAAATGGATCGCGCGTAATGGCGAAAATGGCAGGAATGCTATCCACTGCAAACATGATATCGGTCGTTTCTACCACCATCAAAGCAATAAACAAAGGCGTAGCAACGGTTACATTGCCCTGCTTTACAAAAAAATGATCTTCGTGAAAATTTTCTGTAACCGGAAAAAAGCGCCGTACTATTTTAATCACTGGATTCTGGTCGGGGTGTACATCCTCGCCATGCGATTTTAGCATTCGGTAAGCAGAATACAGCAGCAGCGCGCCAAAAACATAAATAATCCATTCAAATCGCTGAATAAGCACAGTACCCACGCCAATCATGATGCCCCGGAACACCAACGCACCCAAAATACCCCAAAACAACACCCGGTGTTGGTATAATTTTGGAATTTTAAAATAAGTAAAAATAACAGCTATTACAAAAATATTATCCATACTGAGCGATTGCTCAATTAGATAGCCTGTAATGTACTCAATGACCGCTTCGCGCCCGTGCAAATTTTCAGGATTAGCGACCCATTCATTTTCATAAGCAAAATAGACCACAATGCTAAATAAAAATGCCAGTGCCACCCACAGCGTCGTCCATCCCACTGCTTCCTTAGTGGTAATCGAATGCGGACTTTTGTGAAAAACGCCCAAATCGAGCGCTAGTAGTGCAAATACAATCAACAAAAAAATAATCCAAAGTATCATTCCTGCAATTTAGATATTAGACTTTAGACATTCAAACCCTCGGTTTTCGTATCCTTTTATTCAAAAAATGCGAAAGTTTTTCGCTAAAGCCTGTCATGAAATTAAATGTAAAAATTGCCGCAAAGTTAGAAATCCTTCTCACCTTTTTTATTGGCAAAGTGCTTGTAGGAGTTAGAACAATCAAAAATGACTTTCTCTCGAAAAAACACTCAGTTTTTAGTCGTTTATTTTATGACGTTGAACCCGGCAAAAAGTATCACTCGTCGTTAAAAAAAAATTTTGCTGTAACAAGGTGCTTCCAGCTGACGTCCCCTGCACAAGAAATCACTCTTTTTAACGAAAAATTAAGAATCAACATGAAAAAGATTTTCCCGACACTCACTTTTGTCACCCTACTGTTTACCAATTTCCTCTTTGCCCAAGACAGCGATAAAGCAAGCATCGTTGGTAACATTACCAATCAGGCAGGTGAGCCGCTTGATTTTACGAATGTGCTGCTGTTGAATCCAAAAGATTCCAGCCTTGTGAAAGGCACAATTACCGATTCTACCGGCGCGTATTTGTTTAAAATGGTGGATAATGGCTCCTACCTGATTTCGGCGACGATGGTTGGCTACGAAACGAATTATTACGGTCCTGTAGAAGTGGCTTCCGCCAATGTAAAAATTCCGGTGATGCAACTTACTGACGGCGTCACGCTGAAAGAAGTTTCGGTAGTGGCGCAAAAACCGTTCATCGAAATGCAAAACGACAAATTAGTTGTCAATGTTGAAGGCAGTTCTGTTGCAGCGGGTAATAACGGGTTGGAATTATTAGCCAAAGCGCCCGGCGTCACGGTGGATAATAACAATCGGATTGCGTTGAAAGGCAAGCAAGGCGTACTCGTAATGATTGATGGCAAACAATCTTATCTTTCGGCAGAGGAAGTGTCGCGTATGCTCGAAGCGATGCCCGCTAATAATATTGAAAAGATTGAAATTATACATAATCCTTCGGCGAAATATGATGCAGCGGGTAATGCCGGTATTATTAATATCAAATTGAAAAAAGATAAAAACCTGGGGTTGAATGGCACGCTCACGCTGGGTGGTGGCTACGGGCGCTACCCCAAGGCAAATTCGGGTTTGCAATTCAATTATCGTCAGAAAAAATTTAATTTCTTTGGGAATTATACCTTTAATACCGCGGAGAATTTTAATAATATGACGATTTATCGCGAAATTCCGTTTGAAGGGTCAAAATCTATTTTCGACCAAAGCAATCGCCGCAAAATGGAATTTGCTGCGCATAATTATAAAGCAGGACTGGATTATTATATTGGTAAAAATACGACTATCGGCGTTCTGTTTTCGGGCAATTCTGGCTATTGGAAAGACGATGCGAAGATTAATACGTTGATTACCGGCGCTAATCCAGAGCCTTTCTCCAACGTGCGCGCCCGCACGAATACACGCGAAGATTGGGACAATTTTACGTATAATGTCAACTGGCGCCAGGTACTAAATGAAAAAGGCGGGGAAATTACATTGGATGCAGATTATTCAAAATATGATAATCCGGCAAATCAGCAAAGTAATAATTACTTTTTTAATAATAATAATGAAGAAGTAGCCACCCCCAATTTGTTGCGCAGCACCAACTTCTCCGGCGTGACCATCAAAGCGGCAAAAATTGACTACACGCAGCCACTGAAAGGCGGCATCAATTTGGAAGCTGGTTGGAAAACAAGCTTGGTAGAAACAGAAAACGGCATTGATTTTACCCGAAATCAGGGCGATCAGTGGGTGATTGATTCACTTTTAACGAATCAATTTGAGTACAAAGAATCCATCCACGCAGGTTACATCAATGCGAATAAACAATTCAAAGGTTTTAGTGTGCAACTCGGCTTGCGAAATGAATACACGGTTTCTGATGGCTTTTCGGTGACGCTGGACAAGCGAGTGAAACGCGATTACCTGAGCTTGTTTCCGAGTGTAAGTTTGTCGCACACCATCAACAAAGACCATAGCATGAGCTATTCTTACAGTCGCCGCATTGACCGTCCTTCCTACCAGGATTTGAATCCGTTTACCTTTTTCCTCGATCAATACACCTTTGGAAAAGGCAATCCGTTCCTGCGTCCGCAGTTTACCAATTCATTCTCAGTGAATTATGGATTCAAACAAAGCTTTATTATTACCGCCAGCTATAGCCATACCGATGATGCCATGACGGAAGTTTTGGAGCAGGACGACGAAGCGCGTACTACTTATCAAACCCGCGCCAATTTTGCAACATTCGACAACCTGAGTTTGAATCTTTCTGCACCTATCAAATTGACCGATTGGTGGAGCGCTCGCTTGAATGTATCGGGTTTTATGAATCATTTTAAATCTACCATTTCCACAGGAGAAGTTGATAATCAGCAGGTTTCGTATAACGGTTATATGAATAATACGTTTACATTGCCGAAAGGTTTCCGATTTGAAATATCTGGTTTTTACAATTCGCCGAATGTGTACGGTTTGTTCAAAAGCCAATCCCAATACGCCATTGACGCCGGGCTGTTCAAAACTTTGTGGAAAGGCAAAGGCAATTTGAAAGTGAATGTAACTGATATTTTCTTTACCAATCGTTGGAAAGTGGACATTGAGCAGGATAATATTGATGCGCAAGTTGCCGGTCGTTTTGAATCGCGCCGCGTCAATGCTACATTTACATATAAATTTGGCAACACCGAAATGAAACCGACGCGCCAGCGCCGCACTGCAACCGAAGAAGAGCAAAGCCGTGTGAAGCAGAATTAAGCTGCTTTTCATTATGCTAAATTTTATAATACTTAACTATCCTACTAAATAACCATCGACTAAACAATAATCTAAGGTCTTTTTCATGCACAGAGCGGGTATCCTTCACGGGTATCCGCTTTTGTTTTTTACAACATTTGCATTTTAAAAAAGAAAAATCAATATTGGAGAGTGATAAAAATCAGTGTAGAATACTGCCGAAAATCACTGCACCATTTGAAAAAAAGCTGCACTTTATAGCTCGAAAAATCGAACAACGTGATTCTACTCCTCATCATTGGCGTTTTGATTGTTTTAATAGGTTGGTTATTATTCAGCCCCATTTATCTCCAGATTGACACGCGCCGAAACGAGTACGCGCTGCGCTGGGTGGGCATTGCTGAAGCCAATTTGTTACCGGTCAATGATGACGTGCTGTTGCGCCTCCGTCTTCCTTTTTGGCGGAAAGATTTTTCGGTTATCAAATTTTTTGTTCAACCAACTAAAAACAAGCAAAAAAGCACCCGGAAAGCAACTCCCAAACAAAAACCAAAGACGAACTGGCGCTTTTTCTGGAATTTTTTTCAACGTGTTTTAAAGTCTTTCCGGGTGCATTATTTCAGGGTAGAGTTGGACACCGACGATTATGTAACGAATGCTTATTGGTATCCCGTTTGTCATTTTTTACGATTATCAAACTGTTCCGTTTCCATCAATTTTCAAGGACGTAATCAATGCTGGCTTTGCGTAGAAAATAGGCTGGCGTGGGTATTGTTTGCTTTGATTTCCTCACTCAAAAAGTAACCATCATGAAATTAAACGTTGAAGAAATGCTTCCGCAAGTTACAGATTTTCTAAAAACGGAGGCTAACTCACAAACCGTTATCGGTGAAGCCTTTACGCTGGGTGAGTTCACGTGCATTCCAGTGGTGCGGCTGGGCATGGGCTTTGGCTCGGGCATAGGCGAAGGCGAAGATACCAAGAAAGGACATGGCGAAGGTGGTGGCGTAGGCGGCGGCATGGGCATCGAACCCATCGGCTTTTTGGTGGCACGCGGCGCCGAAATTACGTTCATTTCTACCAAAACACACACCGGTTTGGCAGCTGCTTTTGAAAAAGTACCGGACTTGATCGAAAAATACCTGAAATACCGCGAAGCTGAAGCCGTTAAAAATTAATGTTTTAGTAATAACTTGAGGAGAACGGGGGCGTTGCTGTGGCAGCATCCCCGTTTTGAGTAGTTGATTTTATATAATATTTTATCTTTTTTTAATGGTCTTTATTACCTTAGTCTGCTTCTTTTCCATCAGCGCATCATATTCTTTAAATAATTCTTTCCGACCAAATTTGCTGCAAATCGGGCATTCATAAGGATTATGACCACGTGCCGGGCAATATTTACGCCCGAAGTAAATGATTTGAATGTGCAGGTTATTCCATTTACTTTTTGGGAAAAGCGCTTTTAAGTCGCGCTCGGTTTTGTCCACATTTTTGCCATTGCTCAAGCCCCAGCGCCACGCCAGCCGATGAATATGTGTATCCACCGGAAAAGCCGGCACACCAAATGCCTGACTCATCACCACCGACGCTGTTTTGTGCCCTACGCCTGGCATGGCTTCCAGCGCTTCAAAACTATCGGGTACTTTGCCGTTGTGCTGTTCGACTATGATTTCGGATAAACCCTTGATTGCCTTGGACTTAGCAGGAGATAAGCCGCAGGGTTTGATGATTTCGCGAATTTCATCGGCATCCAGTTTTGCCATATCATATGGATTGTCGGCTTTCGTAAATAGGGAAGGTGTAGTGAGATTCACGCGCTCGTCCGTGCATTGCGCAGAAAGCACGACTGCCACCAGCAAGGTATAAGGATCCGCATGATGCAATGGAATGGGCGTTTCCGGGAATAATTCTTCCAATATTTTTACAATCTCAGCCGCTTTTTGCTTTTTTGTCATGCGTTATATTTCAATTAACAAATAACCGATAACCACAATTTAATATTCAAAAACACCATATTCACTTTCAATCTTTACCGACGTGTCCTCCGCACTTTCCACATAACCAACCACTTGCGCAGCAATGTTAAAACTTTTGGCAATATCAATAATAGACTGCGCCGCTGCTTCCGAGGTGTAAACCTCCAACCGATGCCCCATATTAAAAACCTGATACATTTCTTTCCAACTCGTTTGCGACTCTTGCTGAATGAGTGCAAATAAGGCAGGCGTAGGGAAGAGATTGTTTTTCACAACTTGCACCTGATCAATGAATTTGGCGACTTTCGTTTGCCCGCCACCCGAACAGTGAATAACGCCGTGCAGATCCGATTTGTTTACTTGTTGTAATATTTCTTTCATCACAGGTAAATAAGTGCGGGTAGGAGAGAGGATCAGTTTGCCAATTTCAATTGGATTATTATCAATTGTAATGAATTCATTTAAAAACTTAGACCCTGTGTAAATGACAGAATCCGGTGTATTCGCATCATAGCTGTCAGGATATTTGGAGGCATATATTTTGGACAGCACATCATGTCGCGCCGAGGTCAATCCATTGCTACCCATGCCACCATTGTAAAAATTTTCGTAAGTAGCCTGCCCGAAAGACGCCAATCCCACCACCACATCTCCCGGAAGAATCTGATTTTCAATGACTTCGCTGCGTTTCATGCGCGCGAAAGCCGTAATGCCTACATCAATGGTGCGCACAATATCGCCTACATCCGCTGTTTCGCCGCCAGCAAGTGTAATATTTATATCATATTCCTTCATTTTTACAATAAAATCGGTTGTTCCATTTATCACAGCGCTAATCACTTCGCCAGGAATCAGATTTTTATTACGCCCAATCGTGGAAGACAAAATAATGTTATCCACACTACCCACACACGCCAGGTCGTCCAGATTCATCACCATGGCATCCTGCGCAATGCCTGCCCACACGCTCGCGTCGCCCGTTTCGCGCCAATAGAGGTACGCCAAACTCGTCTTCGTGCCCGCCGTATCCGCGTGCATGATATTGCAAAAATCAGGATCACCGGCAGCAATATCGGGTAATATTTTACAAAAAGCATTGGGAAACAAGCCTTTATCAAGGTGCTTGATCGCGTTGTGTACTTCCTCTTTCGTAGCGGACACCCCGCGCTGATCGTATTTATATTGGTCGGACATTTTTTACAATTTGCTGCAAAAGTACGACAGGATAGGGATACGTTTACGAAACTTTCAAAGTTTCGTAAACGTATCCCTATCCTGCTCACTTCACCAGCACCACTTCCCCCGACACCTGCCCCGCCTCGCCGTCTTCATATTCCAACGCTGCGTAAAACACATACACGCCTTGCATTACGGCTTTACCATTGAAAGTGCCGTCCCAGCCCGCCTGCTCATCATTAGGCGCAAAGTTTTGGCGTTCATACACGAGGTTGCCCCAGCGGTCAAAGACGCGCAGCACCTGCACCTGCTTGATTTCATTACCAGCGAAGACCGTGAAGAAGTCATTTACACCATCGCCATTGGGCGAGAATACATTGGGAACAAAACTAACTTCGTCTTTCTTGCGCAGTACCTCAATCGTGATTTGCGCTGTAGCGTTGCAGCCATTGCTATCGGTAAGCGTAGCCGCGTAGGTAATCGTTTTTTCAGGACGAGCCGTAATGGATTTACAATTATTGCAATTCAAAGTGTTATCGGGGCTCCATTGTACGGTGAAAGGAGCGACGGCATTGGTTTGTAAATTAATGGTAACAGGCTGCCCCGCACGGATGCTCGTATCGGCAGTCAAATTTAGAAAAATAGAATCTGCTTTTGGAATCGTTAAGTCGCTCTCGTACTGACAACCAGCCCCATCTTCTACGATAATTTTGTATTCACCTGCCATCAAGCTGTCAAAAAAGGGATTATCCTGCAAAGGTAAGTCGTTGATAGCATAACGATAAGGCGGCAATCCATTTACGGGCTCATTAATTAATAATTCTGCATAAGGGTCGAAGCAAGTCGTGAGCCAAGCCGTAGAACCTGCGCCGAAAGCATTTTCAAGCAAAATACTATCCGTAGCAGTGCACTTACCGCCATTACTCACAGTCACGCTATAAGTGTTAAATAGACTAAGTGGAGTAACAGCAATGGTATCGGTGGTGGCATCGGTGCTCCACCTGATTTGGCTATAATTCCCAGTTGTAAAAAGTTGTATCAGACGACTGCAAAATGTAGAGTAAGAGCCAATCTCTACCGTCGGCTGCGGACTAACGACTAAATCCAAAACAACAATACTATCACAACCACTTGTGGTAAGAAAGGTATCGCGGTACGTGCCGCTTTGCGTGAGGGTTTCATTATTAAAAGTATAAGTTTCGCCATTACAAATGGTGTCAGCAATGGTTTGGGTTACCGTATTTGTTACATTTAGATTCAAAACGATAATACTATCGCAACCATTTTCATTGAGTAAAGTAAACGTAAAAGTACCGCTGGTATCAAAAGTCTGGTTGGCAATTGTTAAACTTTGTCCTTTACAAATACTGGTGTCAACAGTGTTCATAACCGCAGGAAGCACCTTCAAATCTAATCGTATTACACTATCACAACCACTCACCGCTTGTAAAGTATCCTCATAAATGCCGCTTTGCGTCAGGGTCTGATTACCAAAAGTATAACTTTCGCCATTACAAACAGTAGCAGAGAGGCTATCCATAGCAGCTTGCGCAACACTTATATTCAATGTAATGATGCTATCGCAGCCATTTTCGTTTTGTAATACAATTTCAAAACTGCCACTCGTCGTGAAAGTTTGATTACCAATCTGAACCCTTTGTCCATTACAAATATTGCTATCAATTTGAATCGTATCGGTTGGTAAAACCCTTAAATCCAATATTATTACACTATCACAGCCACCCGCCGTTTGCAACGTATCGCTATAAATGCCGCTTTGCGTTAGGGTTTGATTATTAAAAGTATGACTTTCGCCCTTGCAAATGGTAACGGTATCACGCGTTTCGACTGCGCTGCCAGCGTTGAGCGCAACGGTGACACTATCTACCGCAGTACAGCCGTTAGCATCGGTGACGGTGACATGGTAAATGCCGCTCGAATCGGTCACCAGCGTAGCGGTTTTCGTACTATCGCTCCACACAAAATTGTAAGGCGCAGTGCCGCCCTGTCCAGTGGCTGTCAAGGTAGCAGTTGCATTACAAGTGCTGGAATCAATACTCCTATTTGTACTTACTTCTAAAAGTGGCGGCTCGGTGAGATTAAAAGAATCAGAAATGGAACAGCCTAATTCATCGGTAGCAGTAACGGTGTAAGTACCTGCACGCAGATTTGTTGCAAAAATAGACGTATCTCCATTACTCCATTGAATATCTCTCGCTGGAGGAATAACCCTAAGGCTACCGTCACTTGCTCCATTACAACTTATTGGATTTCTTACCCTCAAATTAAATTGTCCGACTACTCCTAAAATAGACCGCGTTATAAACAGCGTATCCCGATAGCTGCACCCCTGCTCATCGGTCACCCAAAGCCAGTATTCGTTATAGGGCTGCACGATTTGCGTGCGATTGCGGCTGGCGTCGTTCCATTGGTAAGTGTAGTTGCCGGGGGCGAGGTTTTGGGGTTCTAAAATGCGGGTGGTGGTATCAGGTTCGCAGATGATAAAGTCATCGCCCAGTGTAAAAACGGGTCCCGCTGATAAATTGACGGTGACCACCGCGGTATCCGCGCCACAAGTACCAGACACAATATAACGATAGATGCCTGCCGAGTCCATTGCCGGATTGAAAATACCGTTACCCGCTGCGGTATTGGGCTGCCAAGTGCCGCCGCTCGCTGGGTTGCCACTCAAAGTGGAAAACAAATTGATAGGCGCAGCCCCTGCACAAAAGGCAAGCGTTGTATCCTGACCTGCCCCCGCACTGGAGAAACCAAAAGGCACGTGTGCCACCGCCACCTTGCTACTATCGCCACCTGCGTATGCCGTAAAGCCAACCTTGCGCACCCCCGCACTGGGTGCGTCATTAACATAGCGCAGGGCTTGGATGGCGGCTTCAAAATCAGCAAACGTGGCACTGCCCGTATTGACTAAGCGTAGCTCCGTAGTGCCGCTACCGCTTACACTGACGCTCCCACTACCCGCCAGCGTGAGGTACTCCTGCCCGGGCGCGAGTACACCCTCGTACAGGCGGATGCGCATGGAATCCACCTTGCCCAGCTGCGCGTACACCTGCACATCGGTATCGGTGAGGGCGAGGGGGGAGGTACAAGTAGTATCGGCGAAAAAGTCGTGGACGAGTGCGCCACTGCTATTATCAAGGTCAAGGTCAACGACTAACTCGCAGTCGGAGGCGAGGAATTCGAGGGGGGAGGCGGCACCGAACATTCTTATAGGTACAGTGCACAGCAAGGTCGTTGTCTTATTTTCAAGATCAAGAGCATAAATTCTTGTTCCTTGACCAACACCTGGTGTAAAAAAGCCGCCAAGTGCAAATGTTACCACACTATCACAATCTACTGCAAATGTTACAACGCTGTAAAAAGATTCTATAGGGTCAACTGTATTAATTGTCATGAATATTTGACTGGCAGAAGGATTATTGATGTTCACCAAAATCATTCTATTATTTTCCGATGCCATATATAATTGACCACCGTTAAACGTTAAATCTCCAGTGGGGAGGTAAGGCATCGTACCGATTCGTCTAAACATTCTTGATGATAAACTATAAGTGTGTAGCCCACCATCATCAGAAGCTCCATAAATAATTCCTTCGCTATTACAGGTTAAAGCGTTCACATTACCAGAAAACTCTCCAATGAGTATGAGTCCTCCATTAGAAATATCATACAATTCTTTGCCACGAGTGCCGAATACTCTGCCGTCAGGACTAAAGGCAATATCTCCAAATCGTTCACTGTATAAAAATATATTTGTATCTCTACAATTACCATCAGAAATATCAATAATGCCTAAACTATTACTGCTATCACAATAATAAAAAGATTGAGCAGCGGATTTATAAGATAGACAATATAAAAAAAAGAGCAGTGTAAGCGTTTTTTTAGTCATGAGATTAATATTTAGGGTAAAAACAAAAGCAGATGTACAGCGTCCCGTACATCTACTCTATTATAAATTTAATTATTTTTTAATTATTTTTCCTTTAGCGGTATATATGCCGGTATCTAAAGTAAAAAACAATAATCCAGTAGAAAAGTCACTTAGATTCTCCAAAACAAATTCGTTGTAGCCTGCTGAAAAGTTAGTAGTATAATTTTTCAACAGTCTGCCATTTACATCATGCAAGGTAAGATTTACCTCCGTGGGTGTATCTATTACAAATCCTATTTTTGACACTTCAGCGGTAGGATTTGGATAAACTAACACTTCTTTGGTAGTAACGGGAAATTCATTGCGTATCAGTTTTACAGATAGTTCAACATCATTAATAGGTCTTCCATTAGATACAAATTCCATTGGTAATACAGAATCTTGGATTTGTAAAACCTTTTGCAAGTTATCCACTGCTTGTAATGCTCTTACTTTCATTTTAAAAAGCGCAGCACCATTCGGTAAAGAAATTGGTTGTGCTGTCTTTTCATACCACAACGTACGCAGTTCTCCTTTCTCTTTAATACGGTCTCCAAAGTTTTTTGCACTAAATTGCGGCAAATCGGCACTTTCAAACGCCAATACCTCCAAGTATGCAGGATCTATTTGAACTCCAAACTGATAAGCTTGAATACCTGTAAAATAATCTGCAGTAAACAATAATTCTACTTCTTCACCTGCTAAAATAGCATTGGTGCTTACTTTGGCAGGAGCAACAGAGGCACGAATTTCTGGATGCGAGCCATTTAAGTCTCCCACTTTAATAGCTCTAATGTCCCAATTTCTACTGTTTATTTGTGATTCCGATAAACCAGATACCGTGTACTCTCCATTATAACCATCATCAATTACGTAATTGTAAGAATTTACGTAAGTAGCACCTTCAAAACTACTTTTGTCTGTATTCATAACAAAACGCCAAGAATCAGCAGGAAAGCTACTTGCTACACCTAAAATTACATCAGTTATAGCATCCTTGTCATCAGTATCTATAGTTTTGTCATTATCAGCATCAGCGGCAATTTTGTTATAATTATCAAAACCAGTTCCTGTATTAAGATACGCCTGAATGAGATTAAGGTCAATCACACTCAGACCATCAGGATAATCATTAGGACTTTCAGGAGCAATACCTACTGTATTTACACTACCGAATTGGCAATCTAAATTTGCACAAGAAAATTGCCCATACATATCAGCTGTTTCAGAAGCTGTTAAAAATTAAAAAGATTGACATATAAGAGAAGCATCCTCAGGAA
>CAZFBN010000129.1:0-16172 GCA_964517145.1 uncultured Saprospiraceae bacterium | reverse complement strand
ACGGTTTCTGGCGGGCCTATTTTTTCACTAAACAATCCCCATACGCTCCAAGCTTGTCCACCATCTATAATTTTATATTTTCTAAATTTTAAATTCTGGTTGTCTTCGGTTATATCGAACGTATCCATGCTTATAGACAAGTTATCGTCCGAATCTCGAACCACCAAATCAAAGATGTTTGAATCGGTGTGTGCCGCAATAGATACTAGGTCGTCGCGGGCTTCACAAGCAACGAACTCTGTACCGCTAAACTTTAATGTCGAAATAGCTTTAGTAACACCAAACGTACCAAAAGTGGATTTTGGAAAGTCAGCGCCGTTTATAAAATTCTGACCTACGTGTAACCCAAAATCTGCATCTTCGTCCAAAGCACCCATACCCATCGTACTTATTTGATTTGTGTCAAACAAATCAAATCCTCCTGCCGACATAACACACTTTACGGTGTTGTCATCCGAAAACATTGTAATTTCGGTGGCGCAAGGTTTGATATTAGTAGTCCAGATTGTTTCGCCGGCTAAGTTAGGTATTTTATCGCAACACGCTTGGTCTAAATCCACATTAAAAAAACCAGCCGGATCTTCTCCAAGTTCTTCTTCTACGATGTTTTCGCAAATTAAATTACCACCACCACCTCCTCCGCCGCCACCGCCCCCTCCCCCACCCGATGTTGGCGTAAAAACAGGGTCAGGAAACAAAGGAGTAGGTGTGATATTGCACGCCTGCTGTACCGCATACGAAAAAGGATCTAATGTGGGTCTGATAGAAGACAGCTCTACAGGCAAGGCGCAACCCACCTCTGTAGTATCTTTAGGTGGCGCTACCGCAGAATAAGGGTTTTCGCTGTCGATTATGAAATTGGGGATCATTTTAAATAAATTTAACCATTGCGTAATAGCCGGTCAACCCCAAAAAAACGATGATTGGGAAAAAAAATACAACCCCATACAAAATAGAAAAAATCAAAGCCAACCAAAAAGAAAAACAAACAGGACAAATTAAAAGCTTGACCATAAAGTGCTCGTATTTGTATTCGGCTAAAAACTGCAAATACGCGTAGTCTTCGGTTTTAATTCCATTTAACAAAGAATAATATTCTTTTAACCAAAACAAATCGGTAAGATTAAACAGTTTCATATACACCGGAAAAAAATCTTTTTCAAACCAGTAATACAAAACAACGGCTACCGAAGCGGCGGCAGATAACAAATTTAAAACTAAAATCATTTGCGTATTTGATCTAAAATATATTCTACGGTGCTTTTTTGTGCCTTTGCCGTAAGCAAAGAAACTTGCGCTTTATTTAGTTCTTCTGTAATTTGCTTCAACTTAGCTTCTCGGTTTAATATCTCTGCCGTGATATTATTTAACATTGTATTTAAAAGCAAATAATATTTGTCTTCCGTGTTTTCTACTTTTTTGTCGTATTGAATAACCTGTTCTTCCGATTCCATATAATTACTTTCTACGATTGGGGTTGTTTACTGCAAGCAAAAAACAAAGTATCGCCGTGTTGCGTTTTGTCTAGAAAAAATAAAAAATTTGTTAACCAAACTGGAGTAATCGAGTAGTCAAAATAACAATCTTTTGTCGTCATTTCGAGTACTTTAAATTGTTTTTCGGTAAAAAGATGTTGTAACTCCCAACTAGTGTATTCGCGAACGTGAGGCATATATAACATCATAGAGCCGCCGTATATGTAATGGTATAAGTTATTAAAAGACCGTTTGTTTGGGGTTGTACCCAACAATAAACCGTCGGGTTTAAGTACCCTATATATTTCCGATAAACAAGTTTTTATACCAGAATGCTTAAACTCCGCAGAGTCGATCCCGTCTTTTGGCGTTTGATCGTTTAAATGTTCAAACACTTCCATAGATACTACAACATCAAAAGAAGAGTCTTCTAGTCCTGTTAACGGATACCTTAAATCCTGTTCTCCGGTAGCTATCCATTGTTGATTTAAAAAAGACGAAGTTGCCGTAGCAAAATAACTTTTTTCTCCCAGTTCTAAAATAGCTTTTTTATCTTTTATCTTATCGAACATCCAATCAAACGTTGTAAAATATCTATTTCGGTGTACGCCGTAATAATCGTTTTCTTTTTCGACAAGGGCGTCGATTTGCTTGCGCCAAAAGGTGTCGGCAGGAAATTTTTCAAATTTTTTCACAGTGTTCGAGTAATTCTTTTTTGGATATTTTCGCAATTTTGCACAAGCAGTCTTGGTGCCCATAAGATACCAACCATTCTTCTTTATCGGAAACTAAACCACAAGGAAAAACTACAGCGGGTCGCCAGCTATAGTTATGGGGCCTAAAATCCGTATTGTCGTACAACTCGCCAGACAAAATAGGATATTTAGAAATATATTTCATCTTAAAAGGAAAATCTTTTTCAAAAGCAAAAAACCCCATGTGATATTGTCTGTGTCTGTTGCTTT
Source organism: uncultured Saprospiraceae bacterium (assembly GCA_964517145.1). Lineage (GTDB taxonomy): Bacteria > Bacteroidota > Bacteroidia > Chitinophagales > Saprospiraceae > JADJNW01. The sequence goes on along the minus strand of CAZFBN010000129.1, from coordinate 13,732 downwards.
CTAGCGGAGTATAAGAATGAAAAAATCCGCAATACATGTCGTTGTCCAATAAAGCCGGAGTACCGCCCCAAATATTCCCATAATCCCAAAGCTCGTTTACAGCCGAACATTCGGTTTCAACTATAGGATCGCAACGAACCGTATCGGTCATATTTATCACTCTAACTACGTGATTGGGATTTAATTTATAACTAAAGCAAAGACCATGTAACGGATGCGAAAAAAACGTCCAGTTTTTTTCTTTGTGTATGGAAGTTTTTGCTTTGTATACGGCACCGGTTATATTTTGCCTTGTTGGTCTTACTACAGCATCGTTTTTATTTTTACCGTAATTTAAAAAATAATAGCTTTTTACTAAAAAATTAGTTGGGTTTAGTTCTACCAACCCTTGATATTGTCCTGTTTTAGCTACGTTTACATACGAACAAAATAATTTATTTTGGTGCCAAAATACCCTGGGATCTTCTATCGCATGATTTTCGGGTATAGAAGGAAATATATCCACTTTTACGTTCGTATGCGGTATGGGTTGAAAACTATTGTCTAGCTGACAAATACATATATCTACTTTTATTTTGTCGTAATCCCAATTGACGCATTTGTTGTCTTCCCTTCGGTAAGCCAAATAATAATTTTTTCCCATAGAAAAAATAGAACAGTTTAAATGTCTGTCTCCAGGCAACAGCTTAAAACTATCCACATCGATTACTTCAACGGTTAACACAGGCTAACTGTAGTTTAAAAAAAATAAAAAGCAAGAAAACGACACACGCAAAACCAATTCTCGCAAATAATTTTTGCGGCCGGTAACCGCACCATTATTCTATCTTGTTAAAACAAGAAGGCGGTTTAACAAAAAACCGCCTTCTTATAGGTTAACTTATCGAGTGCTATTAGGTGGCACTCGAGGCTATCGTGAGTTTAATCACATTGCCTAGGCCGGTTTCTCCGCCGCCGCGCACATACGTAATAACGTAATCGAACGCTACTGGATCGCCACCGTTAAGAACATCAAACACAATAGCGTTTGTAAGATTTGTTCCTGGTGAGATTGCCAATTCGGCGTTAGGGGCCACGAATTTAGCTTCGATTATCTCTTTTGCGGGAACGTCAGAGAAATGTATGGTATCGTTCACCGCATACGAAGACGCGGCCACGGTACCGTAAGCAACCTCAATTTTCTCATAACGAGAGCGGTTAAATCCACCGATATCGGTAGAATCAACAGCTACTTTCTTTACTTCTTTAATCGCCATATGATTTTTTCCTTTCTATATCGAAGCCGTAACACTACGGCAGTAACCTACTGGGTTACCGGCTTTTTTTCTAACACTCGCTAAAAAGCCACCGCGTATATTTGTGTATTTATACATTGAACACTTTACTGTAGAACTTGTCAACTTCATTTCCGTCGTAAGCAGCTTTGTTTTTATTAAAAATTTCTGTACCCCAAGCAGCACGAATTTCACCGTCCGACACACCCAAATCTTTTAGTAACCCGTAAAGTTTAATTTGTGTTGTACCGACGTAGTACACAAACAACGCGGTGTCCGGATAGAAAATTAATTTTCCGCCCATTCCGGAACCGGGCAATACGTTGACGTGTCCTTCGGCTTCTCCGGATTCTTTAATCCTAGTATAAACACCGGGCTTAAGCCTTTGTTGGTTTATAGTAATATATTCTGATCCGTTTACGATTGTCGTGTTTCTTTCGGTGATGTACGGGATGTTGGCCAATAACAATTTTTTCTTTTGTTTAAGCTCACCCGTTTCTTTATCTATTAATTGAATTTCTCCCTTCAAAGGCAAAGACAAGTCTCTTTTTTCTAACAACGCTTGTTTTTGTTCTTTTAAACTAAATTTTTTATCCGGGATAGATAAGTTTTTTACTACAAGTTTAAATTTGTCTGTTTCTAAAGTATTTAGTTTTTTTTCAAAAGCATTTTTAGCGTTTTCAAAAACCCAATTTCTCGTTTTTTCTGGATCGAAAAAAGAGCGTGTTTGTCGCTGTAGTTCTGTGGAGTTTAATATACTCACAATTAAGTTTCGATTACACCGGAATCGTTTAGTATTCTAACCAACCTATCTCTAAATTGTTTGTTTTGAATTTTTTGTTTAAATTCAGCATCAACAATTAAATTGTACAATTCTTCTTCCGTAAATTCTTGCTGTTTTTCTTTTTTGCTTTTTTCAAACATAGAATTTATAGCAAAATCCCTAGTCGTATTAAAAGCGTTTCCTTTCAATAAAAATGGAAGTAAGGCGGCTTTTTTTACCATACTCGTTTTTACTGGAGCCGTATAACCACCATATTCGCTAGATGGCTCTAAAAATGATCTTCGAGCGGGTTGTTTATTGTTATCAATAACAACTTTTTTGTCATCGTCGTCGGCGTCGTCGTTATCGGACAAGCTATTTAAGGCAGCTAAAAAAACACCTACACCCGTTACCCCGGCAAACAACGGCCAATTGTTTTTAAAAAAATCTCCAATTTTACCAAAAAATTGATTAGTTGTTGTATTAACGACTTGACCTTGTTCGGTTATGGCAAAATTGTGTTCTTTTAATTTATTTTCAATTTCAGGGATTGCTTTATTTAAATCGTTCACGTAAGGGGTTAATTCTGGATTGTTTTTAAGACCGTCTAATACTTTTTGTTTTAAAGCGGGATCTGTGCCGGCATAAATTTCAGAAAATCGTTTAGCGTATTCTTCTTGCTTGATCAAAGGTGGTGTTGCTGCGTTTTGTTTAGACGCACCGCCAAACCAATTTACATTTTCAGGATTTTCTACGTCAAAACCAAGACCCCCGTCTAAAGTTTCATATTGATGAAGACCGACACTAGCAAGACCTTTATCTATTTGATTTAACCGATCTAACGCGGCGGGGTCCGCTGTGTTGCTTAAGGTTAATTTGTCTTCAACTTGCTTGATACGGGGATCGATTTCTGCTTTTCTATAATCTGAAACTAAACGATCTTTGAGCGTCCGACCCGCACCGCCGATTAACTTTGGCGCAAACGTGTTTACAACCGAAGAAATAGGATTACCTGGAAGGCCTGGAACTTTGCTTAAAAACTGTGCAACAGACGTCGCACGATCTACTGTTTTATACAAGGGAGAATTATCTTTGTAAGCTTGCTCTTGAACAAGACCTATGCGGTCAGCTACATTTTTGTTCAGCGCATTAAATCCTTCGTTAAGAGGAGGAGTTAGAGTAACCGGTTTTCTTGTGTCAGAAAAATACGCAACCTGGTTAACCGGCGGCCGGTTATCAGGTTTAGGCGGAAATACAGATCTAATGTCTTCAGCCATATTAAACCAATTCTAAAGCTACGTTTTGGGGAGGCTTATCTTTTCTTTGTTTTTCGTCGTTTACAGAATCGTAATATTTACCTGTAGCATAAGTAAGACCGCCGGTAGTTAACGCTAAAACACCCAACATAGCCAATAAGTCAGAAGACATTTCCGGTTCTGCTTTAATAACATTTTTTGCTACACTTTTAAAATAATTTCCAGTAGGCGTATTGTCTTTAACGTGTTTTACGGCCTCTACAAAATTATAAAGGTTATCGTGAGGCATAGCTTCTGCAATTTTTTCAAACAATTTATCCAACAATGGCGTTTTTTGCGAAGCAACTTTTTCATAGTCGTCAGGAGTCAAATCAATAACATCTCCTTCTTCTTCCTTACGAATTTTTTCTTTAATTTGTTTAAGTAAGTTTACATATTCTTTTTGTTCAGATTTTAAAGCTTCGTTATGTTTATAATTTTGTAAATGCTCGTATAAAGCCGAAGTTCCTAAATATCCTCCCCCCAATCCAACCATACCCGCGGCGTAGGGCAACAATTTTTCAATTGTCAGCGCGAGTCTAGAAACGTCTTGAGGCTTTTCTTGTGCGGTTTTTTCGGGGTTAAAAACTTCTCGTGGCAGAAGTAGTTTTAATTCCGAATTATCTTCGTTTTCGTCTTTTACTTGCAAAGAATCCGCCACGTCTTTAAAAGCCCTGGTTGTAGCATAACCGGCCCCACCCATCAACAACCCGCCCAACAAATAATTTAAAACATTTATATCGAGAGCTTTACCGCCCGCGAGCTCTTGTTGTTTTATTTTGTTTAAAACATCTTTATAACTTGTATCGAATCCGTAAACATCTACGCTCATATTATTTATTCCTGGTTTTCTATAGATTCAGATTCCGCATCGTCTAATTCGTCCGAAAAATTTAGTTCGGAGATCTCTAATCCTAATTCTTTGGCGTTAATTTCTTTTGCTGTTGCAGACGCTTCTTTTTTTATTTCCTTGTTTTTTAATTCTGTGTATTCACGAAAAACTAAAAAGGCCATAAATTCTCCAAATTGGGACCAATTTTCTTTCATGTATACTAATTCATAATATGGCTTGTTTAATATTTTTTCAAACTTTTCTCGTTCTTCTTTTTTGCTTAAATTTAACAAAGCAGTTCGAGTTTTATAGGCGGGAGCCGCATTTTTTTTCATGCGGATACCCATCGACTCTTCAAAAGAATCAATTATTTCTTTTTGTCGTTGTACTAAATCCTTACCTCGCAAATCAAACAATTTGCTTTTAATTTCTTCATTTTCTTCGGTGGTCAACGAAATATCGGAAACAGAATCTTGAAAAAGAGATTTGCTGTTTACGTTATTTATAAACTTTTTAATTTTATCGGAGGCCATATTCGTTTTTCAAAGCTTCCATAATCTTTTTTTGTTTTTTTATTTTGTTTACTTTATCGGAAATGCGTTTGTCTTGGCTTGATAAATTTTCTTCGTTTAACAAAGCTCCACCGGCTACCCCTATCCCCGCCAAAGCGGACAACAAAACAGCTGTCTCTGCCGCGTTAAAAACACCCCCCAAAACTCCTTCTGCTTTTTTAAACAACACACCGGTCCTGTTAAAGTTACCTTCTTTAAGATCTTGCTCTAAAGCAGTTTCTACGTCAAACAAAGATATACCTTGTTTCTCAAAGGCTATTTTATACAAATTTTTTATTATTTTAGGATGATTTGATTTCATAACTTTTTAATTTATCGTCGTATTTTAACATATTGTTGGAGGTAGCGTTCAATAACAAATTTCCTATTCCGTAACCGGCCATGGACAAAAGCACCTGTACTGCTGGAGACAGCTTTAAATATCTAGAAATAACCAACAATAACGACGCACCGGCTACTCCAGCAAAAACACTAGACAAAAAACCAGGTTGTTTAAGTTGCTCAAGTAAACCGGCTCTTTGTTCTATAGAAAGACCGGCATCGTTAGCTACATAAGCAGCTAACTCTCGAGCTGAAGGCCAACTCATATTTTTACCCGACAAAGAGTTGTTTACTAGTGAAGTTGGAGATAAAGAAATGTCCATGTTTTAATATAACCTTTTGTACGGTACATTGCCAACTAGTTTGTAATTCCAAGAATCTTTATAATAGTCCGGAGCCGCGCCTTGTTGTATACCGCCTATCATAGGATAAGCTATAGCCGGCAACAAATAACGAGCAACTCTTTGTAAGGTATCTTCTTTGTCGTTCTCTTCTTTTGTATTAAACATAGACCTGCGACCAAAGTCGTACAAGCCACCTAATCCTGCGCCGATTAAAACGTTAGTAAATAAATTACCTTGCCCCGGTAACATGGCGGCATGATAACTCAAATTTACACCGTGTCCAGCTAAGTTAGCCGTAGGTTTTACCACAAAATCATCAATAGCGTTTAATATAGCGTTAGCTTCTTTTACAATACCTTCCACAAACGCTTGTTTATCTACAGAATCGTTCACCGGTGTAACCGTCCATTTATTTTTATCATCTAACCTAAGCAAAACATAAGAAGGATTTTTAATACCGTCCGATATTGAAAAATATAAAAAATCTTTGTTTGAAGAATGTATTTGAATAGGAAAAGTATCTTCGCTTTTTTGTAATACAACGGGGTCGACTATTCTTGTAACATGCGAAGTTTTATCTTTAGCAAGTTTGCCGGAAAACGTGTATTGATTACCGTTAAATTGTAAAAAAAAATTATTGCCTGTTTTTCCCAACAAACCAGTTTTTTGTTTTTTGATTTCAGGAAAAACAGCTAACTGAGAACTACTATCTAAATTGGTTGTCATGTAAATTATTAAGATACAGGAGGAGCGTTTAGGTCTGGGGTTTTATACGCAGTAGGAGAACTATTCAACCCTGTTGCTTCAAATATAGCACTAAGGTCGGGTTTATCTGTAAATTTATTTCGAAAAAGTTGATCTGAAAAATCTACCCCCCCTCTTCTTTGCTTTTGAAAAGAGTCTTCGTAAATATTTTTTTGATAATCATTTATTTGTCTAAAAACATTATCTGAATTTGAAAGCGAATCTTCCATTTCTTTAAGTTTAGTATAAGTGGAGGGGTTGTCGTACGCAAACTGTATATTGGGATTTGGTTGCCAAGACATATAACCCAAATCAGCTGTTGTAGGTGCATTAGGTGCGGCAAGGTTAGCGGGCGTGTTAGGTGTATTAGGCGTATTAGGTGTATTAGGTGTATTAGGTGTATTAGGAAGATTAGTTTTAGCGGGCGTATTAGGTGTATTAGGTGTATTAGGCGTATTAGAAAGATTAGTTTTAGCGGGCGTATTTTGTTTAAACATACCTTGCAAATGCGGTTGTCCAAAATAACCTGCACCGGCACCTAACGCACCAAACAACAGAGCCCCCATCATAGGATTTTTAGGAAAAAGCAATGACCCTAAAAGCAATCCAATTAAACCACCACCTCCTGCGACAGCTCCACGATTTCCCATTAAATTACTTAAAAAACCCATAATGCCGTTAGGTTTAGAAGCTGGAGGTATGTTTGGTGTAGCTTCCGGAACCGTCGGGGTTGCTATTTTGACAAGCTGATTATAAATTTCTAAATTATTTACTACTTCGGCTTGTTTTAAAAGCTCGTTTACAAAACAAGCAGATATACCTGGGTTAACTCGCTCTTGTTCTTGTAGATACGTTTTTGTATTACGCGCTATTTCATCGGCTTGTTTTACCAAAGAACCGTAAGTTTGAAGTTTAGTTGGGCAAGAACACATTTCTTTTAAAAACCCAAGTTTTACATAATTTAAATCTTGCATTTATCAACAATAAAAAGTTAAACGCCCAAAGTCAATCTTTATGTATTTATCGCATTCTAAAAAATTTGTGTTTGTTCACATCGGTAAAAACGGCGGAGACTACATTACAGCAATATTGACAAAACAACGTCAACCAGGAGACATAATCTATTGTATTGAAGATATAAATATACCGGAAGAAGAATTAAACGACTGGAGAAAAAACGTATCGCCCGTCGAAGAATATAAACACGCTACAGCTCAAACCATTAAAGAAAAATTCTTTGACGAAAAAGGTATTGATGACAAAAACTATTTTTGGTTTGCTTTTTTAAGAAACCCCCACGATCGGTTAGTATCTTGGTACAGTTTTTTTACACAAAACGAATGGTCTAAATTAAAACATCCTGATTTAGTACAACAAGCTCTGGAAGAAGGATTTGTATCTTTTATAAAACGTTATCCGTTACCCACGCAAGCCAGCATGATTGAAGATAACAACGGTAAATCGCTTGTTAACTTTTTAGGTAGCGTAGAAAACATGGACGCAGACATGGAATATATAGCTAAAAAAATAAACATAAATTACACACCTAAACAAAAAATTAACAAGTCTACACATAAACATTATACCGAATATTACGACCAAGAGTCATACGATTACGTAAAAGACTATTACTCTAAAGACTTTAAATATTGGGAAAACAATTTAAATTTTGAAATATAATCAAACTCTTGTCATTTTAATTTTTTTTAGATAAATTAAAGCATGCCTATAAATACAGATTTTGAAATTCAAGCCGATAAAAATATTCGTTATATTGGGGATGTACACGGCGGGGCTTCTCCTGGTTATTACACGGTGCTAGAACTACATCGTTGGTTACAAGATTTAGCCGATAACGCCACGGAAACCGGTGACGATTTTATGTCGATTATTCGACAAAATCCCAGCGAACGTAGTACAGATAACATTATTACATTGCTTAACGGGTTTAATATTGACGACGAGGCTGCCGAACATTTGTACGACGGTTCTATTATTCAAGCCAACGGCGATGAAATTTATGACGGATTTATAAATTTCGGTAATACCGCGTTTCTTCAAATTGTTCAAAACGGTACTTTGCTTGCAAACGATTATTGGAACGAAGCTTCTCATACGGCAGTGACCGGTAACGCCGCGGCAGGTGTTAGTCATAGATTCCTTTTAAAAGTACGTACAGGCGGTGCCGACATCGATCTTCGTAAAGTGCTTGGATTAACTAGAAATTTTGGTTTTACCTATTCGGAGTTTGCAGTTAACGGTACTTCTCGCGGTAACAACGTATTGGCTTTGTCGGAACAAATAGATCTCAACAACCAGACAGCGGAAGGAACTGTTGGTGGTTGGAATGGAATTACAAATACGCAAGGTTATCAGCTTATTGATTTAGTTAACGGTAATGGGCCGCAACCTTATTACTCTCAATGGAACCGTGATGTGTTTACTATTAACCAATTGTATGAACGAGCAAAATGGTTAACTAGAGCCGGTTCTTCCTCTACGTTATATGGGTTAGACGGAAAAATTTTTCGTGGTATTACTCACGAAATTCCGGTCGATTCTCCTACAAATACGTTTGCGGCTTTTGAAGCCGTTAGTTGGTCTGGCGGTACGGGTCAAATGTTAGCAATTAATTCCACCACAGCACCCACAAAAATGTGGATTCAGCTTTTAACGGGAAATCCTCCTACCAACGGACAGGTCATTACAGGGGCAAGTACAGCTACATGTACGGTAAACGGAACAGTTACTACTAGAAACGTGACTAACGTGTTTTTAGGACAATCTACTGGATCGGCCATTATTGGTGCTTTTGGCGTAGGTATTGAATCTTCCGATTTGTCGGTAAACGATACCGTAACCGATTTACTTGCGTCTCCGCAATCTCCCCCAAACAATCAAACGTTTACAGTGTCTGGTCTTGTAGCTGGCGAAGATCGAGTGTTAGTTACTCAAAACGATGGCGGAGATGAAATTGATTACGATCAATTTTCCGCTTTGGCAGACGGGTCAAACCCAAATACCGCCGGCGCAAATACTTTGCGTATTGGAACAACAATTCCAAGCGATACACCGTTAACCGGTGTGGTATACGCCTTTGACGGTACTCGCTATGCTCGACTACCTTATACAGCATATGCGGGACAAGTATTTACGTTGTCCGGCACATTACCCAGCAACATTTCTAATGCGGCCAATGTATTTATTGCCTACATAGACACACTTGCTTCAAGCGGCTCGGCATCTTACACGGCTACTTATTCCACGGATCGTAATTTGGTAGTTAAAGTTAGAGACGGCGGAGTTACACCAATTAAACCGTTTAAATCTCCTGCGACGTTTGGTGCCGGTGGCGGATCGATAGCTGCTATTAGAACAACCGATACCTAATTTACTTGATAAAAGTAAGATCGCCGGTACTATTCAAAACAACAACAACAACCAAAAATGGCTGACTTTATATTTTTTGATGGTACGTCATCCGATTTAACTTTGGGAGATGGTGTTGGCTCCGCTTTAGTTGAAACAGTTAATCTAACAAACGCAGCCGACGATTTATTGGTTTTGTTAGTAACAGCTTCTAACAACAATGGCGCTGTTACTTTTACAGACCCCGGCGGAGGGTGGACTTCATTAGATCAAAGCTCGCAAGGAGACACTAGAGCAGCTGTATATTGGAAACGTAGTACGGGAGCGGAGTTGTTTCCCGATGTAGCAATATCCGCATCCAGAGAATGGGCTACATGCAGCGTTGTCGTAAAAGATGTGAATTGGTCCATATCGCCAGATCCAATTGGAAACAATACAGTAGCAAATACAGCTTACGGACCTAGTATTACAACGTCTGCACCAAAAAGCATTGTGTTGTGGTTGCTGGCCCAAGAAGATGACGTTTTTAGTGCAACCGCGCCTATAACCGCTTATTCTAATGCAAACCAACGACTAGGCGGTACTTGGTCGCAATTTGCCACAACTGAAGGAGATTCAGTTCATGCTGCCGCCGCTTACGCTTTTATATACAACAGCGGTACTACACTAACAGGCCCTACGTTTTCTACAGGTGGTGACAAGCGGCATTATTCCATAGAAATCTATACAAACGGCAACTTGTATCCCGTTGCGTCGGATACGCTTCCAATTACTCCCTTAGGCCAAACATCCGAAGGCAGCAGTAATTTGTGGATCGATGCCGTAATGGCGAGCGGTGCAAGCCTGTATCAACCAACTGTTCAAACGTGGACATTTAATGCCGCTGCCGTAACTACAGGTACGCTACACTCGATTCCTATAACGAACCACGGGATCGTTTCGTCTCGTGTCGTACGCGTAGAAAACAATGGAGCTACTTTGCCTACCGGATTAGTGCATAACTCTTACTACTACGTGCGCTATGTAGATGCAAATAACATTCGTTTAGTAGGGCCTATTGCACCCGACATAGATGCCACGAGCGAGTTATACGCAAACGGAACTGCGCTATTGACTGCAGTAAATATTACTGCCGCGGGAACTGGAACTTGTCTGCTTCGTGATTGCGGATTGTTCAACAGCTCCGGCACAGATAACATTTATTATTTTAGTTCAGGCAGCGCGTCGTTAGCCGATGCAAGTGGATACAACGGAAATTCCGGCTGGCTAAACAACACTCCTGGATTTGGTTTTTATTTTTCTACCCCTAAAGACCTCAGCTCATCGGTGTTTACGTGTAACCTTGTAAATAGATCTACAACCGTAGACGAGTATCACTGCCTGTTTATAGATTCTACAAACAATTGGTGTTTGTTCAAAGTTTATCAACGTAGTATCGATGGAATTGGTGCGGCAGGAAAACAAATACAAATAGACATTTCTTCTGCGGCAGTCAGGGCGTTAGCTCTTAAAACTCAAGGCACGTTTGTACCGTCCGCTGTTTCGCACATTGTATTTTTAGTAATCGCTAATCCATTTAACGGTGCTACGGCTAGGTCGTACAACGGTGCGGCGTTTAGTTTAGAAAGTTTGGTTAATCCGTTTATAGTATACGGCGGTTCTATCTCCGAACCGTTAAACATATTTTCTGTATCTAGCGCTATTCAGGTTTTTAGCAACACGCTGGCGCTAACGCCATCAGATTTACAAGTAGTGTTAAATCTGCCTGTCATTATAGGTAACGGCACAAACGCTACGTACTTTTCAACTTCAGAAAAAAGTATAGCGTTTCCGCCGCTAGCAGATGGGATTACAAGATTAACCAACTACATCGAAAATCTTGGTTTTGCTTTTAATCTAGCTAATACAGACGCCGTCACTTTAGTTAATTGTCAGATTGGAGCTACAGCTCCTTTTGATTTCGATGTTACTGCGTCCGGATCCGCGACGATAGTCATGACAGGTAACACTCTTGTAAACGCCAATCCAACTTTAAGCGACGATACGTATGACAGTTTTATATTTATTGGCGGCAATGGTGTAGTAGATAACGGAGCAACAATCACGGGTTCCACGTTTATCGTCACTAACGATTTGGGGTCGGATAACGGATTAGTTACTTGGGCTAGCACAACCGACATTACAGATAGTACGTTTGAATTGCAAACAGGTATAACTGCAGGACATGGAATAATTATCGCCACACCCGGATCTTATACCTTTAACAAATTAAAGTTTGTGGGGTTCGGCGCAGATGGTACTAGTACGGCTGCGGTATATAACAATTCTGGCGGGCTTGTAACAATCACTATTGATGGCGGCACCGTTCCTAGTGTAAGAAATGGAGTTGGTGCCACCACCAACATTATTGCCGGCGCCGTTACCGTAAAGGTAACTGTTGTAGACGAAAACGGCAGTCCTGTTACGGGCGCAAGAGTTTATTGTGAAGCCGGTACGGGCGGCCCTGCTGTACAAGGAACAGTGATTTTAAACGGATTGACTGATGTAAATGGGGTTGTTCAAGATACGGGATATATTTATAGCGCAAATCAACTTCTTCAAGCAGGTCGCGTTAGAAAAGGTCCTCCGTCGCCAATCTATAAAGCCAGTAGTTTTTCGGGTACAATTACATCTTCTGGTTTTTCTACAACAGTAACTTTAATAAGCGATGAATGACGAAGACGCATTGCGGATAAATTCTGCGTTTAGACAAACTAACAAAGATTTGTCGGATTTAACTAAAAAAATAATTAACGCCGAAAAACAGATCGCTATGCAGGCTGTAATGTTGCAAGATTTGGATAAACAAGTAAGATTGTTGATAGCCCGAACTTTTGATGGGCGTTCAACAAAACAAGATTAATTTTATGGCCATTAGCATTGATTGGGGAACAAAAGTAATTTTTGTGCCTAAAGACGACATGGCTCTGGTTCAAACTGTTCCGTTTGAAATTAGATCCTTGGACATCAACGAATTTAGATTGGCGCTCAGAGAGCTTGAATATTCCGAAGACGGTATGCTGTACGAGCCCACACACAACCACAACACACCTGTATCTATTGGCGGTACTTCTCTTGCTCGAGTAATCGAAATCATTAACGGGTATACAATTGTTTTTGAAAACGGTTCTTACGTCGCGCAAGTCATTAACGGAAACAGTAACATTGGCGATGTGGTAAATTTAAATACCGTGTCTGTACGTACATCAAATTCTGCCGGATTAATCGTTAGCGAAGGTGCCTCTACAGATTGGTCTACTATCGAAAAAGCACAAATTCGACAAAGATTAGGTTTAGACGGGTCTAAATCAATCCCCACTTCAAAACCAGAATTCGCTACTCCGCTAGATGTAGAAAACAGTGCGTTTCTATAAAGTTAGAAAGTTTGTTCGTAGTTGTATGGCGGGTTGCCGAATTGTTGAAAGTTTGGATTTTGCCAATTTGTAATTGCTTCCGTTTGCACGCTTTCCACCCACGCATTTACTGCAACTAGCTGGGCGTTGGGCGATGCTCCTAGCCTTTTGAGCATGTCGACAAGTTCGAGTGTCGAGAAATAAAAAGTGATGTATTGCTCGGCTTTTCTGCGAGACGCCGTTTTTGTTTCGGACTCGGAAGGAACTACTTCGGGTTCAGGAAGAATCTCCACCTCTCCTTTGGAGACCAGCTCCAAAAGCTCTCGGTATTCACGACTTCCCTCGTTAATCGGCACCCAAGAACCGTCGGCAATAACATACCCGTTTTTTTTATAAAAAGTTTTCATATCTATAACTCGTTTGAAATCGTAAAATGCCCCTTGATAGATTGGCTCCCGGAGCCGTTGACGGAAGATTGAACAACCAAGGACAATTGGTTGTTGCCCACTTTTGTGCTGTTGATCGAAGCAACGCCTCCCGCAACCGCCATATCGAAGTTCCCCGATGCGCCGTTGCTTGGCCGGTAAAAGGTAACGGCTGCGGAAGCCGGGTCTCGCAACGATGCCGGCAGCGGATAGGTGATATAAAATTGTGGCGAATTATCCCCATAAGTCGTTTGAAGGCCGCAAGCAACCCAGCTTGAGTCGTCGGAAGAGCCCGGGGTGATGTCGTCACGATACGTCTTAAAATAGTATCGTTGGCACAGCAGCTTTTCAACCGCCAAAGGTCTTTGCTCAAGGTCTGTCATTGTCGCTCCCTCTTCAAC
>CAZFBN010000128.1:0-16244 GCA_964517145.1 uncultured Saprospiraceae bacterium | reverse complement strand
TTTCATTTTTTCATTTTTTCATTTTTTCATTTTTTCATTTTTTCATTTTTTCATTATTCATTTTACTAAAATCATTGCTGAAATCGCCGGTATTTGAATCGGATTTTCCTCTCCGCCTTTCATTTTACGAATGCCGGCTTCATTTACCTGCTCGCCATCAACCACTTGCATCCATTCACCATCGGGTAAATATAATTCTCTTGGAAAATTATTACCATTAAAAAATACGATAATCTGATTCCAGGAGTCGCCATTGGCATTATTAGAAATGGTATAACCAACTATATTTGTGGGCGTTTTAAATTCTAAAAATTTTAAATTCTTAACAATGTCCTCCGTTTTCATCATGCGAAAAGCCGGATGATTTTTGCGTAAAGCGATCAAATCTTTTACATAGTTATATACTTCTTTATATTTTGCTTTACGTGCCCAATCCAATTTATTAATACTATCGGGCGATTCAAAAGAATTTTCGTCGCCTTGTTTGGTACGTAAAAACTCCTGTCCGGCATGTAAAAAGCTGATTCCCTGCGAGGTCAACACAATTGCGGTCGATAATTTATGCATTTTGATGCGGTCGGCTTCGCTGGCTCCCGCTGCAGAAAGGGCAAGACGATCCCACAAGGTATGATTATCATGGGCTTCTACGTATGTAATGGTTTGATAAGGCTCGGCTGCCCAGGGCGCTTGCGAATAACGAACGGAATCATATAAAACCTGCGGGTGCTTGGTGGACGCCACAATGCCAAATTTTAAACTTTCTTCTAAATTGGGCAACCCACTTACAAAGCCTTTTTCGGTAAATGTAAAAACGTGTCCTTTGATTGCATCGCGGATATCATCACTAAAAACGGCAATATTATTGAGTTTGGAAACGTGTTTTTTCAATGAGCGCTGTTCCTCTGGAAGTGGCGAATCTCCTGCCGTCCAGCCTTCGCCATATATTAGAATGGTCGGATCAATTTTATGTAATTCCGCGCTGATTTGATTCATGGTTTCCTGATCGTGAATCGCCATTAAATCAAAACGGAAGCCGTCGATATGATATTCATTCACCCAATATTTTACAGATTCTATCATAAATTTGCGGAACATGGCGTGCTCACTGGCAGTTTCATTGCCAGTACCAGAAGCGTTGGAAAATGTGCCATCTGCATTTTTACGAAAATAGTAGCCGGGCACCAGTTGCTCAAATAAGGAACCTCTGGTTTCAAAGGTATGATTATATACGACATCCATTACCACTCGAAGTCCATTCTCATGCAATGTTTTTACCATTTGTTTAAATTCTCGGATGCGCACATTGCCATCATAAGGATCGGTAGAATAACTTCCTTCCGGGGTATTAAAATTTTGCGGATCGTAGCCCCAATTAAATTTCGGATTATTCTTTACACTTTCGTCAATGGATTTATAATCAAATGAAGGTAACAAGTGAATGTGTGTAACACCGAGGTCTTTGATATGATCCAAACCGGTCATTTCACCTTCCGCGCTTTTGGTTCCTAACTCGGTCAATCCCAGGAACTTACCAGTGTTCTTGATGCCGGAATTCGGATCAGATGACAAATCTCGAACATGTAATTCATATATAATAATATCAGTTGGATTATTTAGTGGCGGGCGTTTGTCATTTTGCCAGCCTTCGGGATCGGTTTCATCCAAATCAACGACCATGCCGCGATTGCCATTTACACCGACCGCTTTCACGTAAGGATCGGGCACTTCATTTGACCATTCACTTTGAATATTAACTTGAAACGTATAGAATTTACCTTTTAAGTCTTCCTTAAAAATTGCCATCCACACGCCGTCGCCCTCATATTCCATATTTTTTGTTGCGGTCGCTTGTCCTCCTTCTCCCGCATCATATAATAGGATTCTGGCTTCGCTGGCAGTGGGTGCCCAAAGTTTAAAACTGGATTTCGTGGGTGTATAGGTCAACCCCAAATCATTTCCCTGATAAACCGGATAATCGGCAAAAGAAGCGTACTCGGTTTGTGGTTTTTCCTTGCAGGATTCAATCATAAAAATACTGAAAGTTAAAAAAAAGAGTGTTGGCAAGTTAGTATAACGCATTGGGTAAAAATTTCCCCTAAGATAGAAAAGGTAGTCAGAAATTTAACAAAAATGTTTATTTTCAACTCGTATCAAAAAGTGAGCAAATCTCTAAAATGGATTGACAACCAAACGTTTATTGTGTGTTTCCGAGCGGCTGAAAGTCATTCCCACTATCGGCAGTTCATAATCCGAAAATTGTAAGCCCGGCGGCTCGTCTGATGCGCTTTCCGGCTCTAAAAATACCACAATCCATTCATACGAACCGGCTTTGGTCGCTTATGGCAACTGCACAATCAGATGATTCGCTTCATTGACGGCTCCTTTGGTTTTTATTGCTTCCATGCTGCACAAAAATAAGGAAAAAAGGGGTGGAAAGCAATTCTATTAAAAACGTTATCAAGTCCGCAAAAAATCGCTCAATGTGTGCAGCAATTCTTTAAGCATTGAATTAGGTATTTCCCCAATACTACCGATTATTTGTGATTTTGGGACAACTGCCAAAAAAACTAAACGTATTAAATAGATTCTTACACTTTATAATGGTCATAATCCGGCTCCTCTTCGCCATACGTGTGGGCTAAGGCGTGCAAAGAAAGGCTTTCCCAAAATTGTTGCTCCTCCTCCGTTTCTTCAATATTCAACAAACGCTGAATTCTGCGGATGATCCATTCCTCCTCGGTTTCCCCCAATTTTTGGATGATTTTGTCTTTAGTTGCTTGAAGGTGGTGCATGATTACGGTATTAGTTAACCTTTAAACGCAAAAAATGATTTAAATCCAATTGCAGTAAATCTGAGTAAGAAGGATTTTCTTCTACAATACCATTTTTATAAGAATACTTGTGCCAAGACTTTTTATCATAATTATAGACAAAAACTTCTTGAATACCGAAAACATTTTCATCCACCAAATTGCGTGCTTTGTAAAAATCCGCTTTATAACCGAAGTTACCAGCAATTTCAATAATAATAGGTATCGTAAACTGCTCATTGTCACGCAGTTGAATATCTGGACATTTGCTGGTCGGATTGCCGGGGTCAAGGTCCGTTTTTGGTAGAGGCTCTAAATGAATGGCTTGATTATTATATAAAGTTCCTAAGCCCACGATTAAATCCGTGATGACTCGTTGGTGTTCCAATCGTGCGTTATGTCCCATGTCTATCGGTGCGGCTGTGGAGTTCATCTCTTGATTTTTTATTTTCTACATTTACAAAAATAGGGAAAAAGGAGGTGAAAAGCAATCTACTAAATAGATTTTGAATTTAGCAAGGCAATGTCTTTTTGCACGTCCTCCAATTCGAGATTAGAAATGGGAATGCCCATTTTAGCGAGCAGCTTTTCAAAATCGTAGCGGTGATAGCCCGCCATGCTCGCTGCCCGCGCCAGACTCAGCTTGCCATGCTCGTACAAGCTAATAGCTGCCCACAGCAGTCGGTCTTCGCCAAATTCCTGCGGTGATTTGTTGAGCGAAACCAATAATTCCGGTTCGACTTGTACTTGGATATTGAGCATATTTGTTGTTTCAATACTGCAATAATAAAGAAAAAAGGGATAGAAAGCAAGGTGCGAGCGGGCGTTTCCGCTTTCGTTCCATCCGAGGCTCTTGCAAAGGATGTGGGTGGTGCGCTGCGCATCGTCGAGTTCCGGTGGAGACTCGACGGGGAGTTTTTTAGATGCATAGCAAGAGCAGTCGCAGACCGGAGAATAAAAAGCACTGGCTGCAATCCAGCGCCAGCCTACATATTTTTTAATTTGCGGTAAATTTGTACAGACCAGCGCCAACGGGGGATCCTGCGCATACTCTATGGAACGAAAGATTATTTTATTTTAAATACTTTTGATTTTATTTCTAGTCCATTGATCTTTATTAAGTAATAAACACTGGCTTTTTTTATTTTCTTTATATCATATTTTGTGTCATTACTATTATATCTAACTGAAGTTGAGTTTCCAACGCGGATAATTTTTTTTCTAAGTCTTATTTGCCAGTTGTCTTCTATTTTTCTTGTTTGACTGTTATAAAGAATTATCTCAGAATCAATGTAAGCAGGTTGATAATCTTCTTCCAATAAAGGATAATAGTCCAATTGAAAAGATACTTTTTCTGGTGATTTTAACTCTGGATTAATTTGATGACCTGGACAAATACCATCAAAGAATAAGAGATTGCTTTTTTGTAAGCTTGCTTCTCTATCTCTAAGTGCCTGCTTCTTCTGTTCATCTAGCTTAATTTTAAATAAATCAAGATTCTTTATTGCTTCTAATTCCGCCGTTCTGAGTTTGTTTTTGTATTTTTCAACATTTTGTTCAAGGTTTTGAATTTCATTTTTCAACTTTTCTGATTGCTTATTGATGCTATCCAGTACTTCATTTTTTAGTTCTATTTCATTTTTCCAATTCCCTATCTCCTTTTCGACGTTATTATATTTCTGTAAAAGTTCGTTATATTTTTCGTTCAATTTGTTGTATTTGATTTTCCATTCCTTTGAATCTTTTGAAATTGAAACAAGTTGCTTTTCAAGTGATGTAATTTCTTGAATTAATTTAAATACATAGTCTATTTTATTATCTATTTCACGTGTATCTTGAGAGAATGATGGAATTCTAAATAAAAGAAATACAAAAACTAAAAAACAATTTTTCATAAAAATTCGGGCTTTTAGGATTAATAAATTTATTTTAGAGACCTAAAAAGGTGATAATTTGAGATTTTAATGTTTTCCAATTTTCATTTACTTCATAAAAAGTATCGGCGTTAGATACAATTTCATTTGAGTTTCTATCAATATCAGATAAAACTATGAGTAAGTATTCAATCTTTCTCTTATATTCTTTAGCTTCAATCATCTTATTGGCATATGGGCTCTGATATTTTTCAATATAATTCAAGTATGTATTTAATTCTTCTTTCAAGTAGTTGGACTTTTCTAAATCATTGTAAATCTTCCTTTTCTCTTTATCCCTGTAGTTGGCTAAGAGTTCTTCAATAGAATTAAGAGTTGTGTTCAATCGGATAGAGTTTTCAATAGATGGGGCTTCTTTATCAGTTTTCCAATAAAAACAAAAAAGTTGCACTAATCCGTTAAAATGACTTGAAAATACGGTATCAATTGCAAGCATTTTATATTCATTACTTTTGGTTATTTTTTTATTTCAATAACTGATGCAGGATTTATCTCTCCGCTTATTAAGCTTTTTTTGAGGACGTTTACTTTACTTTCGAGTTGAGTAGATATTTTTGCATAATTTTCTTCTTGAACTTCTGTTGAAATAACTGAAACAATAGGTTCAAAGGGACATTGTACTTCCTCTTGTACAAGAGATGGATTGCAATTTTCTAACAGAAAAACTAAAATAAAGATTGAGGAAATTTTAAAAATAATTTGTATCATGACTATTTATCGTATGTATGTTAACAAAATAAATTGAATTGTACAAATATAGCTACTACATTTTATTGAGGCAAATACTATTTTATATAACAATGTAAATTCATTGCATTTCAATTGGGATTTATGTAAAAGTTGGCTTACCTAAAGTGAATTGTAAGTAGATATAATTATTTTCAATATTTAAATGCAATCTTATTTGTATTCTATTTGCAAATTAACACACTTAAAAATCCCCCCATTCAATCACCCGCTTTTTTTATCTTTGCAGGCTATGCGATTGAAAAGTCTCGAAATCAAAGGTTTTAAGAGTTTTGCCAACGAAACGGTGATGCACTTTGGCGAAGATGTGATTGGTATTGTCGGTCCGAACGGGTCGGGTAAGTCGAATGTGGTGGATGCGATCCGCTGGGTGCTGGGTGAGCAGAAGAGTAGTGAATTGCGCCTGGATCAGATGTCGAGCGTGATTTTTAATGGCACCAAAAGTCGCAAGCCGGGCGGCTTGGCGCAGGTATCGCTCACGTTTGAGAATACGAAGAATTTGTTGCCGACGGAATATAATTTGGTGACCGTCACGCGCATGCTGTACCGCACGGGCGAGAGCGAGTACCGCCTGAATGGCGTGGCGTGCCGCCTCAAGGACATTACCACGCTGCTGATGGATACGGGCATCGGCTCGGATTCTTACGCGATTATTGCGCTGGGCATGGTGGATGATATTCTGGCGGACAAGGAAAACTCGCGGCGGCGCATGTTTGAGCAGGCGGCGGGCGTGTCGAAGTACAAGGCGCGGAAGAAGGAGACGCTGAGCAAGCTGGAAAGCACGACGGCAGATTTGGAGCGGATTCAGGATTTGCTGTTTGAAATCGAAGGCAACCTGAAAACCCTGGAAAAACAGGCGAAGCGGACGAAGCGCTATTTTGAAATGCGCGAGGAATACAAGGGCTTGAGCATTGATCTGGCGTTGCTGCGGAGTGCGGCGTTGCGGCAGGGGCAGGCGGAAGTGCAGGCGCAGTTGCAGCGCGAGGAAGATACGTACCGACAGGCGGAGATTGAATTGCGCAACGTAGAAGCAGCCTTAGAGTCTGCTCGCAAGAACAATTTGGACACCGAACGCGCATTGTCTGATCGGCAACGCGATTTGAATCGTTTGGTCGGTCGCATCAAAGGCCTGGAAGGCGATAAGCGGATGCAAGAGCAAAAGCGGCAATTTGTCGAGCAGAATCGCACGAAACTGGTGGAAGAAATCAAGCAGGCGGAAGGGCGATTGGCGCAGTTGCAGCAGGATATTTTGCATTACCAGCAGCAGACGGAAGCCGAGCAGGCGCAGGAAAAAGTGCTGCAAGGGGAATTGCAAGGTGCGGAAAGTCGCTTGCAAGAAATCCGCGAAAGTCATGGCGCGTTGAAATCCGATTTGGATGGTATTTTGAAAGAACAGCAGGCGATTGAGCGCGAGGTTTTTGAATTAGAAAAACGCAAAGCCGTTCATAACAATCAGATTCAGAGCAGTTTACTGGAATTGGAGCGCACGAGTTTTGACATGGAGCAGCGGCGGGTGGAGGTGAGTGCCTTGCAGGAAAAAGTGGATGCCTTGGATGCGGATGAGCAGCGCAAAAAACACCTGGTGGAATCGCTCGAAATGGAGGAAGAACGGCGGCAGCAGGACTTGCAACAGGCTGAAAATGAGGCGGAAGAGTTGACTAAAAAGATTGCAAAAGTCAATCGCGAACTCGATGCCCGGCGCAATGAATTCAAGCTCACGCAGAGCATGATTGAGAATTTGGAGGGTTTCCCGGAATCCATCCAGTTTTTGAGTAAAAATAAAGATTGGGGTAGGGAAGTGCCGTTGTTGTCCGACCTGATTTATGTGAAGGAAGAGTACCGCGTGGCGATTGAAAATTATCTGGAACCATATCTTAACTACTACGTTGTCAAGGATTTACGAGAAGCGAATCGGGCGATTGAACTCTTGAGCAAGAGCCAGAAAGGCAAAGCGAATTTCTTTGTGTTGGAGGCATTTGACAATTACGTGCCGCCGATTTCGCTGCTACCCGATACCTTGCAGGCGATTGATCTAGTGGAGGCGGACGCGGCGTATCGCAATTTATGTAACTACCTGTTGGGCAATGTGTTGGTGACGGAGCGCGAGGATTTGGTGGGGCAGTTGCCAGAAGGGGAAATCGTGTTGTTATCGAAAAGTGGACGATTCATTCAGCGGAAATTCAGTGTGTCCGGTGGATCGGTGGGTTTGTTTGAAGGGAAGAAAATCGGACGGAAGAAAAATCTGGAAATCCTGGAAAATCAGATTAAAAAACTGGAAAAAGAATCCAATCAGCTTTCTACCGAATTTTATAATGCAAAATCAAAGGTCGAAGCGCTGAAAGCCAAACGCACAGCGGCGCAGATTTCGGAAGCACGTAATATTCTAAATAAAGTTACACAGGAGAAAATATCATTATATACCCGTCTGGAAAATTTTGAAACCTTCCTGCGGGATGCTGGTGCGAAACAGACGGATTTAGAGCAAAAAATCCAGCAATTGCAAGCGGCGAATGCGCAAATTGAGGAGGCGCTTGTCGCAAAGCAAAGTGAAATGACGGCGGCAAAAGCCAAGATTTCTACGACGGATGAAACTTTCCGGCAATTGGCGGAGCAACTGAGTCAGGCGTCGGCGGTGTACAATGAAAAAAATATTGAATTCATTCGGCAGCAGAATAAAGTGTCGTCGTTCCAGCGCGAATGGTCGTACCGCGAAAAGCAGATTGAGGAAGTGAAAGTAGCGGTGGCGAATAATCAGCAAGCCTTGCAAAATAATCTTCGGGAAACTGAGGAAATCAACAGCAGTTTACAGGATATGCAGTTGGAATTGGAGGAACTCTATTACCAACGCAAGGAAATGGATGCTTCGCTGAGTGAAGTGGAAGCCCAGTATTTTAAGGCACGGGGCGAAATCAATGAATTGGAAAATAAAATTCGGCAGTTGTCGAAAACCACGCAGAACGGGCAGGTTTTAATCAATAATTTGAAAGACAAACTCACGGATTTTAAATTTAAAATTGGCTCGATTGCGCAGCGTTTGCAGATTGAGTTTAATGTGGATTTGAATCAGGCGACGCCTTCGGAAAATGTGGAACCGGAAGTCGAGTTGGAATTAAAAGTTGAAAAATTAAAAAATCGACTCGATAATTATGGCGAAATCAACCCAATGGCGGTGGAGGCGTATGATGAAATTAAAGAACGTTATGATACGATATCACAACAGCGCGATGATGTAATAAAAGCCAAGGATTCTTTACTACAAACGATTAAAGAAATTGAAGAAACGGCAACAGCGCAATTCCTGGGCGCTTTCGAGCGGGCGCGACTGAATTTTATAGAAGTCTTCCGCAGTTTATTTACCGAAGATGATAATTGTGATTTAATTTTATTAGACCCGGAAAATCCGCTCGAATCCAAAATTGAAATCGTGGCAAAGCCCAAAGGCAAGCGTCCGCAGACGATCAGTCAGCTTTCGGGTGGTGAAAAAACCCTGACCGCTACGGCGTTATTATTTGCTTTATATTTATTAAAACCTGCGCCCTTCTGCATTTTTGACGAAGTGGATGCCCCGCTGGATGATGCGAATATTAATAAGTTTAATAAAATTATAAAAAAATTCTCTAAAGATTCGCAGTTTATTATAGTCACACATAATAAATTAACGATGGCTGCGGTGGATACCATTTATGGTGTGTTTATGATTGAGCAGGGCGTCTCGGGCGTCGCGCCGGTGGATTTCAGGGATTTTGAGCATGTGGGGGCGTTTGAGATGCGAGGGTGAGATTCGATGTCTAAATAAAAGATTTTAAAGTAATTTTTCAGCCTTCAATCTTTCATTTATTGAAGCACCTCCTCTTATATTTATATCTAAAAATTTTGATAGATTATTTATTGCGTCGATTGCTGTCTTAATTCTTTGAGTATTCTGATTATTACCCGTTGCAATAAAAAAACTTATGAGTCTATCGAACCAAACTCTATCATCGGATTTAAGTAATTTATTACAAAATTCACGATAAGTAATTATTCGATCTTCTTCTTTAAGATACATTTCTTCTCCTATACTATGTTGAATAGCGTAATAAATGCCATGATTTTGTAGAAAAGCGTGACTCACTTCAAACATTAAATTTAATAACTTTGTATCACTCCTTTTTCCCAATCTTAAATAGGGAATATCGTCTCTTACTAATTTAATCATTGAAAATAAACAGGCAGTAAAATAACAAGATGAAACTAAATAAACACCTTCATTTATAAACCAAGTTTTATCTTTTTTAGATAATTCTTCTGAATTTTTAATAAAATCTAAAGCTTGTATTTTTTTATCTTTATCAAGTCTTTCATTTATTTCCTTCAATCTTACATATACTTCTTCTAAATATAATCGAAGAGGATTTAAATATTCCAAATTTATTTGGTCGTTCTTCTCCTTTTTTTCTTTTTTTCTTCTTATGATTTCAGAAATTAAAACAACTGTAATAGCAGAAATTAAAGAGATTAATGCTGGCAACAAAATTTCGTATTTCATTAATTGGGCATTTGTTCAAATTACAAATTATGTATCGTTTTTAATCCGATTAATAAATATTTTCACGCTGCCGCAAACCCTGAATGCTGCCGCGCATACGGTGGAATAAACGCAATGACGATATCATGTGCCGGAATGCCACGTTTTAATAATTCTTCAGCTACTAAGATGTCGGTGTTATTGGCAAGGAGCCATACTTTACCGTCTGGCTTGATATGAAAGTGAAATAACACGCTGTGTAAAAAACGTTTTTCGTACCAGCCGGTTTCTACCAATTGGTAATGATGGTTTTGTGTATCTGCAATGACTTGAAAATCAATGCCCGGTATATTTCTATCCGCTGCTTCCTCTTGCAGATAAGTTTCTATAATTTGTTGATAATTTTTTATCTTTTGATCCATGATATAATTTCGGTTTGAATTGCATCAAAAATAATAATATTTATCTCAAAAATGTACGCAAAATCGTCCATCCTTCTTTTATTAACGCCTCCCGAACGATATTGTGATAAATATCTTTTGCCATTTTGGTAATAAATTGATTTTATCCTTCATGCGTAATAATCCAGCCATCTTTTACAAGTGCTTTTTTAACATGACTATGGTATAAATCTCTTGTCCTTTTTGTTTTTACAAATTTACAACACACAACACATTAAATTTGCATCAATTTTTTCTATTTTAGTTCTGAGAATTCCTTTTTTGCGTATTTTCGCTGAAAATAACCCTAAACTATGAGCACTACACCCGTATTCAAATGGTTGATATATTTTTTTATTATTTTTCCTTTCTTGTTGACTGCCCAACAAGATGATAATATTAGTAAAAACTGGCAATATTATCACAATCAAGGCGATTATGATAAAGCGGTTGAGCAGGCGAAACTGATTTATCAATTGGGCAAAAACACTCAAAATAAGGAGGTTATGGCGCAAGCCTTGAGCTGGGAAGGTCAGTCCTTGCTCAAGAAAGGCAAACGTGGGACCAATCGGAAAGATGCCAAAAAACGGTTTCTAAGTAGTTTGGAATTGCTGGCAACAATTGATAATAAGTCTTTGCAATTGGAAAATCTGCGTTACTTGCGGGAAATTGCAGAGCAAGAAAACGACAATAAATCGTATGCACTTTATAATAAGCAAATAGGTGATATTGAACAAGTGATGGCTACGAAGGAAGCCAACAAAGCGCTGTCGGAACAAGTGCAACAATTGGGCGGAGCCGTGGAGCAACTGGGTGGCACCGTAGAACAATTGGGAGGAACCGTACAAATGTTGGGTAGTGAAAAAGCACAATTGCAAAGCAAAGTCGCCAGTCTGAGCGCCGCTCAAATGAAAGCGCAACTGCTCATTTCCATGCAAAAGAATTACCTGGACTCTATGAAAATGTCGCGCATGCAGGACTCTTTTCAATTGGCAACCAAGGAGATGCAGCTGAAAGAGCAAGAAATGCAATTGGAATTGCAAGATAATTATATCCAATTACAATCGAGCCAACGCAACTTCTTTATTGCCATTGCGGTCATGATGTTGCTTATTGCGGTTGGTGCTTACTCGCGTTTTACATCGGTGAAAAAATATAATATTGAACTAAATGCTAAAAATGAAGCATTACTTGCCGAGCAACAACGTTCGGAGCGTCTTTTACTTAATATTTTACCGGCGATGATAGCGGATGAACTCAAGGAGAATGGCGTAACCAAAGCCCGGCGCTACGATCAGGCAACTGTGATGTTTGTCGATTTTAAAGAGTTTAGTAAAATTGCAAAAATATTAACACCAGAGCAGCTAGTAAATGAATTAGACGTTTATTTCAAAGCTTTTGATGCAATTATTAGTAAATATAAAATTGAAAAAATAAAAACCATCGGCGATGCGTACATGTGTGTAGGCGGCTTGCCCGATGTGGAAGGGAGTTCGCCGAAGGATGTGGTGATGGCAGCTTTGGAAATTCAGGCTTTGATGGAGCAATTTAAAATGGAGCGCGAAAAAGCCGGTAAGCCTTACTTTGAAGCGCGGATTGGCATTCACACCGGACCACTTATTGCAGGCGTAGTCGGTTCTATGAAGTTTGCGTATGATATTTGGGGCGATACAGTGAATATTGCATCACGACTGGAATCCAACGGACAAGCTTGGCGTGTCAATATTTCTGAAGCGACGTATGATTTGGTAAAAGATCAGTTTCAGTTTGAAACACGCGGCATCATTCCGATTAAAAATAATCATGAAATCGGCATGTATTTCGTAAATCCGCCGGTAGAATACGCCAATGTAATGGCAATGAATGATAATTAAGCGATTTTATTTACTCATTTTTTTAATAGGCGTTAATAATAATTTCCGAAACTCTACTTCTGAGCCTTCTGCCTGCACGGCTATCTGACCTTTGGTCGCTGTGCAGTTGGTGCCGAAGTTGACGAGGTCTCCATTCACCCATACCTTGATGGCGTTGCCCACGCATTCTATTTGCATCGTATTCCATTGACCGACAGGCTTTTCTGAGTCATCTGTTAGGTTGATAATGCGGCGTTCTTTTCCTTCTGTAATGCCCCAATTTTCCTTAGGTCCACGACGCTTTTCCATATCCGGCACGGTAATATCCTCTACAATACACCAAAAATCACCGGCATTTTCGTGCATCATTTGCACTTCTAAAGATTTGGGAAACATTTTATACAATGCCCTGGGCGTAGAGGCATGCACGAGAACTCCACAATTTCCGGGCTTTCCGGCAAAGCGATACTCCACTTCCAGCCGATAATTCTGATAAACTTTATCCGTGATTAAATGTCCGTTAGGCGTACCGAGGCTCACTAGCAAGCCATTACGTATGATAAAAGGATTGATTGCGTTTGCATTATTATCCATATCCGGCACATCCACATGCCAGCCGCTCAGGTCTTTGCCATTGAAAAGGCTTCGGGGTTTAGAATAGAAATTAGCAGTATTTTTAAAGGATAAAAAGCTAATTGTGAGAAAGATACAAAAGAAAAGGTGTTTCATAAAATAAAGGTTTAAGTGTTAAGCAATTGGAATTTATCAGACTTTTGTGGAATTCTAAAATGATTTTGGATATTATTTTTTAGTGAAAATATTTTCTTGTAATGGTATAATGAATCGTTTGCACCAGAATTTTACCATCCCGAATTAAAAAAGTATCGGTGCCATCCTTTACCTCGCCGGCGTAAGAAGTTGCCGTCCATTCCAAAAAAGCGATTTCACCGCTGACATATTGGGTTTTGTAGGTGAGGTCCATTTCCGGCAGCTGATCGCTGAGTAATTTCG
Source organism: uncultured Saprospiraceae bacterium (assembly GCA_964517145.1). Lineage (GTDB taxonomy): Bacteria > Bacteroidota > Bacteroidia > Chitinophagales > Saprospiraceae > JADJNW01. Next base: position 2,942 of record CAZFBN010000128.1, on the reverse strand, counting down.
CGGATTGACGAACGCCCTCATGCCCATTAAAAACGCCATTGCTGGTGAGCAGCACCACATTCATATCGTAGATAGTGTTAATATCTTCTTCTACATCCCCTTTTCGGCGGTGTGCGAGGTGCGCTTCAAAAACGGCTTCGGTGGATTTCATTGCATCTGGCATATAATGGCAGTATGATTTAATTGTAATAACAGCAAACGCAGATAAGAGTTGAAAAATCAAACAAAGCAATCGGTATTACTTTAAAATACTTTTACACTTCAAAATGCCTGATTTTGAGGATATTGAAAATGAGAAATATCAATCAAAAAAAAATTGTTCGAGATTCCAACTTTCCAGTTCAACCTGCATCTTTTCAACAAAAGCTATAAAATCAGCCTGTTTTCATAAAATCCAGGCATTTTGTAACTTAACACCCGACTTTTTACAAAACCTAAATCCACTACGTGCAGCCGACGAATATTGAGCAGGAACTGATAAAAAAATGCCTCAATGGCGACATGCGGGCGCAGTACGAACTGTATAATCGCTACGTGACTGCCATGTATAATGTGGCGTTGCGCATGGTGGTGCACTCGGCGGAGGCGGAGGATGTGTTGCAGGAGAGTTTTGCAAAAGTGTTTCAAAATTTGCATACGTTTCGCAGCGAAGCCACGATTGGCGCGTGGATTAAACGGATTGTTGTGACAACGGCACTTTCTCATTTGCGGACAAAGAAAAAATTGCAAGTAGTAGAAATGCAGGTTTTGCCAGACCTTGAAGACGCAGAGACGGGAGACGGGGAGCCGCTGTGGGATGCGAAAACAGTACATGAAGCGATAAAAAAACTGCCGGAAGGTAGCCGAGTTGTATTTAATTTATTTGCGGTGGAAGGCATGAGTCATAAAGATATTGCAAAAGAACTGAATATTAGTGAATCGACATCGAAAACGCAATATATGCGGGCAAAACATTTACTAAAACAGCAATTGAATGTTGTTTTGAAGCAAAAATTATAAAACTAGTAAATAATTTTATTGCAAAGTGATGGATAATTTTGAAAAAAGGATTCAATCATTATATAATGAGTTAGAACAAGTGGAGCAGCCCGACCGGGCGGCGATTTGGGGCGGTGTGCAACAAAAAATGGGGATGAAGCCTCGGCGGTTTTATCAAAATCCATGGTTGCGGGCGGTGGCGGTGAGTGCGGCAATTGTGCTGATTGCCAGCGCGGGTTGGTGGGCGCATCGCTTGTTGTATGGATATGCGGAGCCAATTCCGGTTGCGAATTTATCGCCAAAATGGCAGAAAGAGGTCGAACAGTATCAACAAAAAGTAAATGAAAAAGAGCGTGAACTGCGCCTGGAAAATATTGATCGGGATGCTTTTGGGGAAGTTTTGAAAGAGCTGGAATCGCTTGATAGCGTGCAGGCGCAATTCAATGAAGACTTCCGGGCATTGCCCAAAAATGAAAGGACGGTACAGACTTTACTTCGTTATTATGAACAGAAAATCAGGATTTTAGAATTATTATCAAAAGAAATTCAAATTAAAAAAAATGAACAAGAACGTGATACGCAACAGCGGAGTTAATTCATTCATGCTGTTATTCATTACATTATTATTTACTGCCACTATTTCGGCGCAAACCGAAAAGACCCGCACGATAGAAAAGACATTTGATGGGAAAACCGCGCTCTGGGCGTCACATCGCTACGGTACTTTGACGATGAAAAAAGGCAGTGGCAACCAGATTAAAGCGATTTTAAAAATAACAGCGACAGGCAAGGACACTGATGAATTGGAGCAGTTTCTGAACGAAATTGAACTCAACGCTTCAGACGCATCGGACAATAAGGTTGATATTCAGACCAATGCAAATATTGAAAATTGGAATACGACTAAAATTGGACCGATTAGCAAAACGACAATTAAACTGAAAAATGGAAAAATCTATACAGGCGTGCAAAAAGTTTCAATGAATTTAGAAATTTATGTGCCTAAGCTTCGATACGCAACGCTTGAAAATAAATATGACAGGATTGAAGTGGAAGAGGGCACGACGGAATTGCTAGGTATAAAATTGTACGATGGAGAAATTGAAGCACCGGGTACTTATGATAAACTTAATCTGGACATGAAGTATAGTAAAGGCAGGGTGGGCAATTTTAATAATAGTGAATCGGAATTATACGATTGTGATATTACCATAGGCAATGGTGGAAATCTGACTTTAAAATCCAAATATTCAGGACTCAAAATTGGTAATTTGCAGTCACTGAATCTGGACGTATATGATGATGATTTTGTAATTGGCAGCATAAAAGGCAGTGCAAATATTAAAGATAAATATTCTGAATTTACATTTAATGGTGATATAGGCGATGCTATTCTTGATTTATATGATAGTAAAATGGTTGCTAAAAATGCCAGTGATGTAAAAATAACAGATAGTAAATATACGGAATACAGGTTTCAGGAAGTAAAATCATTTTATTTTATATCTTCTTATGATGATGTAGTAGAATTAGCAAAAGTAGGCACTTTGGCGGCGGATAATAGTAAATATACAGAATATAACATAGGCGGTTTGTGGAAAGATGTAAAATTCCCGGCTTCTTATGATGATGCCATTCGCGTGAGCAGCGTAGGCGAAACCTTCATTGGCTTGACTTTTGAAGGGAAATACACCGATATTACATTGCCGATCCCTTCCAATGTAAAATATGAAATTGATGCGTATGCTAAATACGGAAAAATCGTTTTCCCGGAAAGCGCTATGGAGACGACTATTTATAAAGAGAAAAATGATGAAACCACTATACAGGCAAAGGTGAAAGGGGCTGGAACCAGTGCACCTAAAGTGAGTATTAAAAGTTATGATGGGACTATCAAATTAAATTAATATTGTATATTAAGTGTGGCGCACTTTTGAAATGCGCCACACTGTTAACGCAATGCT
>CAZFBN010000127.1:0-16375 GCA_964517145.1 uncultured Saprospiraceae bacterium | reverse complement strand
AATTTTCGAGTAAATAAATCTCATCTTTAAAATGATTAATGGCTATTACAAAACGATACAAGGTGAACCGAATATCGGGAATATCCAACTTACGCTTTTGAGGATCAAACTGTAACGTATCAAAATATTGCACCCCATCAAATCCCACATGCCCGAATAATCCATTAAAACCATGATAGGGATTATCATAATCCACTTCAAAATATTGCAAAAAATCGTATAACATGGACGGCACCGTCATTACATCCCGCACCGGAATTTGATGTCGCTTGCCATTCGGGAAACGCTCGGTAATCGTGCCATTTTGCACCCGAAAATCCGCGATGGAATCCAGCCCCAGAAACGACATACAATCCTCCTTACTCCGAAAATCATTACTTTCCAGCAAAACCGGATCGGTGAAATGATCGCGCACGCGCAGGAATAGCGAAACTGGAGTTATTGTGTCGGCTAATTGCTTCTTAACCAGTGTTTTAAGTTGTACTTTTTTTACTGTAAGCATAACTATTTTTTATTTCTTATTTGACGTTTGCCTCCCCCTGCCCCTCCCAAGGAGGGGAGTACCTGATGAAGTCCCCCTTTGCTTCCCCCTTGGGGGGACTGAGGGGGCTTGAGGGCAAAAAAAAGCGGTTTGCCGGGTGAACCGACAAACCGCTTTTTCCACTTGCAACTGAACAATAGCGTGTCACCTCACCCGGACCTCCGACTGATTGTGCCACCACCACCAAGTATTTTGCAAACAGAAATTCATGTTGATTGAATTTTTTCTTTGATGGGTCAAAGATAAAGTCGTTTTAATTGAAATTGCAACTAATTTTCAAAATTTTTCAAAAAGTTAACATTCGGATCGACATAAATCCTTAATGACCAACACCTTGTGAAATTACCACATCTCCCTCCGTCGGCTTTTTTACTTGTATAAATAAAACCGCAACCGCTGCAATCACAATCAACACCCCCGCAAAAATAATCGCACGGGTCGGATCTAAATTGAGTAAATATTTATAAACAAACTTAAAAGAGATCGTTTGTAATAGCATGGGCAATACAATAAACATATTTAAAATCCCCATATAAACACCCGTCCGATTTGAAGGAATGCTACCAGCCAGCATAATATAAGGTGTTCCCATCATACTTGCCCAGCCAATGCCAAAGCCAATCATGGGCAGAAGTAATAAGTTTTCACTTTGAATGGAGGGTAATAAAATAAGCCCGATGCCCGCCAACATTAGGCTGATGAAATGTACAAACTTCGCACCAATGCGCTGCGCCAAAAACGCCAATAAAAACGCACTACAAAAAGTTGCTATATTATACGTGCCATTTAACTTTCCAGCGAGTAATTGTGCCTGCGCAAAACCGGCTGATTGCGTGTCGCTGGTATTGTATATGGTTTTTGCCACACATAATGCAATGTATTGCCAATAACAAAACATCGCGTACCAATTAAATAAATAAACCAGTGCCAACTGCCTCATTGTCAACGGCATATCACGAAACGCTTCGCCGATTTCGGTGAAAACGCTGCTAATGCCACGCGGTTTACTTTTAATTTCGGCAATTTCTTCCTCTGTTAATGGAATTTCTTTTGTCGTTATAACGGAATACATAATGGCTATAATAGAAGCCGCCGCACCTATGATAAACGCTGCATAAGTCGTGTAAGGAATATTATTGTCGCTGCGGGCATTGGGATCGAGCCAACCCATGGAAACAATTAATGCTGGGGTAAAATTTGCCAGTGTAATACCCAATCCAGTAAAAAAACTCTGCGTCAAAAAACCCACAGAATGTTGATTTTCAGGTAGTTTGTCGCTTACAAATGCCCGGTAAGGCTCCATTGTAATATTATTCGCCGCATCCAGAATCCAGAGCAAACCCGCCGCCATCCACAGCGTGCTACTAAATGGCATGGCAAATAAACATATACTGCAAAAAATTGCTCCGACCAGAAAATACGGTCGCCGCCGCCCCCAGGAACTCAGGGTTTTATCACTCATCGCGCCCACAATCGGCTGCACAATCAATCCGGTCATCGGACCCGCCAACCACAGAAACGGCAGATTCTCTGCGTCCGCGCCGAGGTAAGAATAAATGGGGCTCATATTGGTCTGCTGCAAGCCGAAGCTATACTGAATGCCAAAAAAGCCGAAGTTCATGTTCAGAATCTGCCAAAACGACAAACGAGGTTTGAGCTTCACAAAAGGATGTTTTAAGGAATTAAAAAAATGAAATTGGCTGGAGTTGTCCAGGCGGGGATAAAAATATTGTTTTTTATCGAAAAACCGATTTTTTCACTCTTTTCTCTTTATTATGAGCTTATGTAAGTCTTTAATAAAGAATGTAATAGATTATCATTTAAGCACTAAAAACAAGACCGCAGCGACGGTTCGCGTGCGCTGCGGTGGGTAATCGAAATAGTGTAAGTGGCTACTGAAACACTCAAATAGCCAAAACTTCCTGTGGATCAGGCTTGTATGGCAGTTCCAACTTCTTTTCCATGTGTAAACCCATCTGCGCCATATCATTTAAAAACTGCACCGGCTCTACAAAAGTCGCCTGAAATTGCAAACCAGCCTCCCGCAAGCCGTTTTCAGCATATTGTTTCAAGCAAGCCACCACAGGAATCGCCGTCAAAACATAGCCATCTTCGTGATCCACCAAAATACGCAGCGTTGCAGGCTCTTCATCTTTGAAGCCTGTGCATTCCGCTATCAGGCGAATGCCAAACGGCGGTTTGCAAAACTGTAAACCCCACCAGAAAAGCTGTGCCAGATTTTTATGAAAGCGTTCCGGCAAAATTCGAAGCCCTATCATCACCATCGGCGCGATCAATAAATCGACAATTGGATTAAAGCCCGATATAAAAAGCCCACTAGATTGTAATTTTGGAATTTGAGCTTTTAATTCCCGAAATTCTTCTAAATACATCGGCATTACCGTTTCATTCCCATAAGGTGCCCCAAATTCGTACCGTCGGGTAGCCTTCGACCAACTTGGATTCACCCATTGCCCGTTTTCCAAGTAGTTCATATTGAAGGTTTTAAACTCGTCAATAAATTCACCGATGGTATCTTGGGTCACATTCAAACTTGCCCAATCCAATTTCATCGCACAATATACATTGCCACTTTCCACGGTATCCAATTGTTCCGCCGCATAGCGCACCAACGCCGCAGGCATCCCCGGGTGGAAACCGCCATCGGTGATAAAGCAAATATTTTTCGCTTTGAATTCCGCCTCATGGTGCCGTAAAATATTCAATTTCGTGGGCGAGGATAATTGCATATCCAAATAATCGGTTCCGCTCGCCAGCACCGCTTTCACAATCGCTTCTGTGTAAATGATTGTACCCGAAGCATTTATCACAAAATCCACCGCACGCATAGCTTCCGTCAAATCGGGCACATCCGTCACATCCACCCGCCGCGCAGAGGCTCGATCTGTTTTCAATTCCAAATTTAAATCGTACGCCAATTGCTGCGCCTTTTCCAGATTGCGACCGGCAATGACGATTTCTATGTTTTTTAAAAAATGAAGAGCATACTCGGCAATGCGCTTGCCTGCTTCACCGTATCCACCAATTAATAAAATTCTCATTGGCTAAAGGTTTTAGTGGTAAAAGAAAAGTTATTACTCTGGTAAGGATTTAAAATATCGGAAACACCAGTGAAACACATCTGGCTTCACATACATCATCGGGCAAGCGCCGGGAATGACATTTAAGCCCAGTTTTCGCGCCGTTTGAAAGGCTTGTTCATTGTAACTGCCGGGTCCAATTCCTTCGTGTATCCATACATTGGCGATGCCTAAGGCTGCGCAATCGCGCACGGCTTGCTCGGTGGCGTTCGCGGGGGTGCAAAGAATGACGCCTTCGATGGGTTCACCGATGGATTTTAAATCTGGATAACAGGTAACGTCTTTCACTTCGTCGGCTTTAGGATTCACCGCAAAAACGTGGTAGCCGTTGTCTTTCAACTTTTTGTAAATGGCGTTGGCGGGTTGGTCGCCGTGACTTGAATAGCCTAATACGGCAATATTTTTCAAGCGCAGAAAAGCTTCGATCTTTGGTTTGTAGGAAGCAGTCATGACCGAGTAGATTGATTCAACGGTCAATGTAGTTTTTTAGCAAGGGTAATAAAATGACAAATGTCGTTAGGTAGGAATGATTTTTATCTAAAATTGGTAACAAGCCACAAGCCACAAGATGCAAGCTTGGGAGGCTTGATTCTTGTAGCTTGCGGCTTGCTGCTATCCTCAATTCAACACTTTAATCCCTTGTTCAAACACAATATCCACCGGAATATTCGCAGCTGCCAGCCGATCCAGATCCGCCTGCAATTGCGTGCCGATTTTGCCTTTGTCTTCGACCAATTTTGCTACACCAATGTAGTCGCCATCGCCTTGCAACATCAAAATCAGCTTGGATAAATCCTGCATCGCGGCTTCGAGTTTATCATAATCCACGCGATACGTGCCATCTTCGAGTCTTGTAAACGCGCCTTTTTCCTGAAAAAAGTTAAACCGGATCATGTTGGCTTTGCCGTGGGCGCTCGCCGCACCAAACCGCACGGAACGGAAAATTCCCGCCATAAAAGTGGTGTAATAATCTTTCAAATCGCCTTCCAAATCACCTTTCTCATGCAATTGCTTAATCATGTAAAGCCCCAGCACGTCGGCTTTGCCTTCTTCCAAAGCGCTGTAGTGTTCTTTCAAGGCTTCCCGAACGGTGCCTTTACCTTTGCTGGTAATTACATTCTTAATACCCAAGCCATGCGCCACTTCGTGAAACATTGTCGTTGCAAAAAAAGCATCAAAGGTCACGTGTTTACGTTGGTCGGCGGCAATCAAAATATCATTAATTGGCAGCATAATTTTATCAAACTTGGCTTTCATTGCGTTTTTCAATTGCAGGCGGCGCGTGCCCTTTTGCAATTGCACCTGCTCGTCATTCGGCAGGTTAATGGCAATGGTTTTACTACCGGCATTGCAATCTCCAGCGTAATAGACCACGTCATAAGCGTTTAAGTCGGCGTCCGCACCGGGTTTTTCCTGCTTGTAAGCGCTGGGCACGGGTAATCCTTTCTGCAATTCGGGTAGTACAGAGGCATATTTGGCAAGTCTTTCGCTCCAATCCATGTCTTTAATCAATACGTATGCTTCGTGAGCGGCTTTGTAGCCAAACAGTTGATCTTCATAGGTTTCGATGGGACCAATCACTACGTCAATGCGATTATTTTTCATAGCCATCCAGGCGAGATCGCTGGGTTGATAATTATCGGTGAGGAGCGCTTGCGCCCGCAATTCCAAATAGTTCTTCAAACCTGGGTCTTCCGCCAATGTTGCCGCTTGCGCCAGCAACGCCGCTGCTCGTCCAACGGCATCCTTGAATTGTTCGTGGTACCAAATGGTTTTTAAATTGCCAGTGGAATCTCTGCGAAGGAAGGTATAGAGGCTTGCTTTATGCTCCAAATCCGCCTTTTCAAATTCTTCTTTGGTCATATCCGCTGGATAGAAATTTGCACCGGCTGGCTTGGCTCCTACGCCCGGCACAAAGGGTTCATTATTCGCCAATCTGTCCCAGGGACCGTAATTAATCGTGGCATAACGCTTCATTTCTTCACTTTGTAAAGTATCGAGAAAAGCATTTTTATCGCCTAAGGCTTCGTACCAGAACAGACTGTCCATAATCTGCGCCGCGTCTATGAGGATAGGAATCATTTGGCGCTCTTTATCGGTCAATTTGCTAAGATCAGTCGTTAGTTGGAATTCTGTGTATTTTCCAAGTAGCGAATCAACAGCAGCAGTAGTAGGTGTCTCCGTTAAAGATTCTGGTTTTTTATTACAAGCTAGCAGCAAAATGACAGCCGCTACGAGCAAAAGCGTGTATATTTTCATAATGGAGTGGTTTTATTTGTTCCCCCGAATTTAGGAAAGTCTTGTGACACCACCAATGATTAACTTCCGTTTGCTTGCAGCAGCGATGTATATTTTTCTTTTTTTTCAAAAATCGAAAACAATTACAAGTTAGAGCCTTTCTATTGTCCAAATTTGTTTACATTAAATTAACATGGATGGCATTTGACATTTTTTTGATGCGTTTGGGGGTTGCCGTTTTAGCTGGTTTGTTAATTGGGATTGAACGGGAGATTAAAGACAAAGATGCAGGTGTGCGCACGCACGGGCTTGTGTCAGTCGGTTCGGCGATTTACATGCTTGTTGCTTTGGAATTGTTGGCACATGATGGTACGGAAGGAGATGTGACCCGAGTGGCAGGGCAGATTGCAACCGGGATTGGCTTCTTGGGGGGCGGCGTGATTATAAAAACAAATGGCAATGTGCAAGGGCTCACCACTGCTGCTACCATTTGGTGCTGTTCTGCGGTTGGCACGATGGCAGGCGCGGGTTTGCTGATCGAAACCTTTATCTGCGTTGGGGTCATTTTGATTATCACTTGGCTATTGCAATTGGTCGAACAACAAATTCGATCTTAAAAATTTTTCGTCAGAATTTTTTCTAAAAGCTTGACTTTCACCTGAAAAGATTTTATATTTACAAAAATTCACCATTTACGCAATGGCTTTTTAAAAGGATTAAAATTGTTGTTTTTAGCAAATTGCTCGCCTGTTTAGAAGGAGTCTCTATTTGTTCACTGAGAAAACCTTCGCCATGTTGTTATTTATCTTTTCCATACGACCCATAGAATGGCTACAATCGAATGCTCCATTACAGCCGGTCAAACAGGCTTTCACAAAATTGAGCAGTTCTGAAAACCTGCTGACTTTTTTGCAGACGCCAGAGTTTCGCCTGTTTATCATTATTGTCACCATTGTTAGCATTGCTATCATTGGCGTTCATGTATGGGCTTGGATTCGTTTGCTGTTGCAAAAAGACAATCTCTCTTCTACCTATACACTGACCAGCCGGGGGCAAACACCCCCTTCTCAAGGCTTCATGCACGATGCACGCCTTTGGCAAAGCAGTCGTTTAGGGCTGATGCCTGAATTTGGGCTAGTAGATCATACACTAGAAGAGCCTGAACCCAATCGAGAAGAACCTGCTCCCACTCGTGGTGGCGACTTACCTTAGCCGCTGCACCGCCTGATGAAGCCTGCACGTCATCAGGCGGTCTCTCATCTGCTCAGGGTATATTTTGATAGGTTGCCGGAACGGTGATTGGTTGATTAAGTTACTCAATTCAAAAAGTATCTTAGCTATAAAGATAACTCAACTATGCAGCACGTCCAAATAATTTTGATCGTCCTTGCTAACAACAGCAGTGCGCTTCAAATTTCTTAAAAAAACCTTGAAATGGCTGCATTCTGTCCTTCCCAACCGAGCCATGCCTATTACGCTTTTTTACTTTTTTTCCCAAATAGAAAAAAAAATTCGTCATAATATCGAAAGTAATTCTATATTTGCAGCAGCAATTGGATTCTTCCATATTTCTCCCTCTTTACAAGTGGTTACATTTTCCCAAAAACGATAGTCATGTGTTGATATGTTTTATAAATATTTTTAAGTATTTTAACGTAAGTACAGTTTTTTAGTAGTTTTAACCCAAACAAATTAAGGAGTATCAAGCGTTTTAAACGTTTGATGCCGCAAAAAAACATCTATTGACTTTTTTATTCCATCTACGCATTCCCTCGCGTAAGATGATTTGGTGTATTTGCTCCTTTTTGTTTCTATTCGGGTTATTCTACTTATTTAAAGTTTTGATTTCAAACAAATTATAAACGATAAATTAATTAATATTTTTCCAACGCTTAGTATGATCCATTGCTTTCTTGTTATCAGGTGAACAGTAGGAAATAAGAATTAAGTATCAGAAAAGGTGATTTATTCTGAGCTTTAATTATTTCATTGCAAATAGTTAAAGAGTGATCTTTTTTTATTTAGTTAATGTAATTTGACATTACCTAGAGTAATAGTGTATTGCATTTTAATAAGGATAACCTAAACAGATTTTAATAAACACAACTTTTATCTCATGAAAAGAATTTTTCTGCGGTTCCGACAGGGAATCGTCTGTACAGTTAATGACAGTTTCTCCAACTGTTTGATGCTGTTAGCGATGGTTTTTCTTTTAGTAGGAACTTTTTTCACGCCTACCTCGATGCTGGCAGCAGACAAAACACAATCTTCTATTCACCAACAGACACGCATTATGGTGACCACCGCCGAATTTAGTGCGGCGATGGAACATTGGCGACGGCTACAGTTGAGCTTAGTTGGCACTTACTGGGATGCGCAGTACAATACTACTGAAACCCAGGCTTGTGCTGAAAATCTCCTCCTCTCAGACGATCAGAATGCAGTGTTAGAGCTAGATCAGTTTGACCCTTCGCTCGGTACGCTCACTGAGGTAGAAGTAGTCATTGAAAGTACAACACAGGCTACCATTCAGAAAATGGCAGTATGGGGATCTGAGTATATGATGAGTCTGAATGCTGTTTTGAATTATACCCTGCCAGGCAGTGAACAAGACACCATGCGCATTCGAGCTATGTACGAAAAAGAAGTACGCTCTACCGAAATGCAGCAGAATGGCTTTAACGATTCTTTTTCAAAAATGCAAGAGAAGCGCGTGATTCTCAGTAGCCAATTAGAAGCTTTCCAAGGACTTGGCAAAGTACAAATTCCCATTCAGGCAAGCAATTTATTGGCTTTTGAAGATGCAGAATCGAAGTTGAACTCTGATCTGAAGGTGAAAGTATGCTTGATTTATCGCTTTACTTCTACCAATTAACTTATAAAAATAAGGCGACAGCTTAGTCTCTGTACCCAAACAAATTAGAAATCATGAAAGGAAAAAATACACTATTTAAACTACTGGCGGTGCTGGCATTTATTGCAGCCTTCACTGCACCTAACCGGGGAAGTGCACAATGTACCACTTGCACTTCTCCGTTTTTTACTTACGAGGATGTGACAGACTGGACAACTGATTGCCAGTTTGTGAATCCTGCCCTTACCTGTGGTCCAAGCGGGCAGAATTTTAAATTAGTTGACCCGCCAGGAGATGGTTGTATTCCGATGCCAAGTTGCAATGCAGTGGGCATTGAGGAATTTTGTATAGAAGGCGCAGTTAGCGGCAATTACATGACTACTAATACAGGTAATGATCTGGCAATTGTTACCGTATCCATTAGTGGTATTTTGAGAGTCTATCTCAATGATGATTTAGCGTGCGAATTAAAACCGGAATCTATCGAAGAAACTTTCCAAATTTTAAAAGGCGAAAGCAAAAATGGTTCATTTTCGGATGTAACGGCTACTTGTACGCCGAGTGACCTTCCAGGACTTTTTACGCGTCTTTGCAATAAAGAACAGATTTGCGTGGATGCATATGCGGATGGTCGCTTCACTTTCTCGAATGAAACGGGTAACTCTCAGACGACGTCTTCGGTAATGGGTCGCATCTCTACTTGTATCAAGTATAAAGAGTTTACGCTGGGTGAACCCACTGCAGAAGTAGCTTGCGAAGGTGCCTCTGACGGTAAAATATTCGTCAACTTTACACCAGCACCAGGTACGAATGCCAGTGATTATGAAATTCGTGTTGGCAGTGGAGGTGCTTGGACCAAGACACAGGTAGCTGTAAGTGGTCAAAATACGGTTACTGGTTTGCCTACTGGATCTTACACTGTAGCAGTTGTTTATAAGCCACTCGCAAACAGCGTAATTCCGAGCGATGCGGAAAAGTGCGGTTATTGCAAAAAGTCGATCAGTATTGGTACTTCTTCCATTACCATCACTTGTGTGAATCCAAACCCTGACTGCCCGGGCGATGGTGTTGGCGATGGTTCTGTAAGTGTAAACGTAACCGGCACAAACCAAGGCACAGTGAGCTACAACTGGGGCAATGGCAATATCAACAACACCCTTTCTGGCTTAACTCCAGGTATGTACACTGTAACTATCACCTATGGTCCAAATGGGAAGTGTGAGAAAACCGCCACTTGTGAAGTAGTAGCAGCGCCCGGCGTAACCGCAACCGTAACCCCGGTCGATGTAAAATGTAAGGACGCAAACGATGGCAAAATTACCGTGATACCTACCGGAGGTACCGGGAAATTTACCATCATGGTGACCAAACCGGCACCCAACGCTTACAATCAAACAAGAAATAATGTTGACAAGGATGATGACAGAGAGTTTGACAACCTGCGCCCTGGCACCTATACCATCAAAGTAACGGATGCTAATGGCTGTGAGTTTACTACTACTCAAGAAATCAAAGAACCAACAGCTGTCGCTTGTAATAATGTTACTTCTACCAAAACGGCTTGCGAAGGTAAAAGCACAGGCTCTATCAGTGCAGGCGCAACGGGGGGTACGCCTTTTGGTGGTGGACAATATAAGTTCACATTGAAGCAAGGAAACACCACAGTAGGGACAACCCAACAAGGGACAACGGCTACTTTCAACAACTTAGGAGCTGGCGACTACACAGTGGAAATAGAAGATGCAAATGGTTGTAAAACAAGCTGCCCAATTAAAGTGGATGTAGAACAGGTGCTGACTTGTCCAAACATCATTGCGCCCGCTTCAGTATGCGAAGGTAGTGAAGAAATTATTTTTACTGCTGATGGAAATTACGATACTTACACCTGGAGTATTGTTTCCGGCGCTATGAATGGAGTTGTAAATCCTGGAAATCAAAAAGAATACACCGTTAATGCAGATGGTACAGACAAAATTAAAGTACAACTAATCGCCGGTTTAAATAATGGTTGTGCCATTACTTGTACAAAAGAAGTGGACATCCTTCCAAATCCAACGGCAACGATACCAGATGCAAACGTATGTGTAGGTGCAAACTCCTTAACGCTTACTTTAAACAATAAGCAACATTCGCCTACTCAATACAAAGTTACCTTTGATGATAACAGTATCCCGGATGAAGCCGGCTTTACAAATATCGTTGGAAACAATCCAATCGTCGTTACTATACCAACTAACCTCGATCCGGGTATGTACACCGGTAAGGTAATATTAAAAAATGCTAACAATTGCGAGGGTTCTGCCAACTTCAAGTTTACGGTGAATCCACTACCTCCTTGCACCATCAATGGCAATAATGAAGTATGTGCCAATGGTGAGATTAGCTTCACCGGTCCAGATGATTTGAGTAGTTATACTTGGTCTTTTGTAGGCAATGCCAATGGCGCTACTTTTAAAAACAACATTAAAAATACTAAGCAAATAACTGTTATTGCCGGCACCGGCAATTTCACCGTGCAATTGGTCACAACGAATAGCTCCAGTTGTACCAGTAGCCCAGCTTGTACAAAACTAGTGACAGTTAATCCATTGCCTGTTTGCGACATCACTGCACCAACAGGCTTTATTTGCGCAGGCGCTACCGGCTTAACTTTTAGTGGACCTGGAACAACTGCGCAATACGCTTACACTTGGGGCATTGTAGATAACAATCCTGTGATGGCAGATAGAGCTCAAATAACTTCTAACAATCCTGATGGCTCTATTACCGTAAAAGCGGGTACTGGCAACTTCAAGGTGACTTTAATGCTCACTGACAAGACGACCAACTGCTCCAGCTCTTGTGAAGAATCTGTAACGGTAAGCCCACTGCCTGCTTGTGACATCACTGGACCAAATCAGGTGTGCGCCAGCACAGCAGCGGAGTTCAGCGGACCGACTGGTAATTATGACTACGAATGGTCATTGACCGATGCAGATGGTGATACCAAGACGCCTGCTTCGCTTTTAACGCCTACTAATCAAAAAACAGTGATGCTCAGTGCGCAAAGCACCACTGGAATTGTAACCTTACAACTGAAAGTAACCGATAAAACCACTGGCTGCTCCAAAACTTGCACCATTCAGGTACAAGTTGCCGAGAACCCAATGACTTGTATCCTTCAAGGAGACGACAAAGTTTGTAAAGGCGAAACCATTGTTTTCAAGGGTCCAACGGGTTATGATACATACACCTGGACCGTTCTGGATGATAATGGTAATACTCCTTCTTTCTCAGGTGGTGCAACGAATGAAATTACAGTTAGCATTCCGCTCAATACCACAGCGACCAAAATTACCGTTTCGCTCAAAGCGGAATTAGATAATGGCTGTAGAACACAATGTACAAAAGAAGCGCTCATCAAGCCCATCCCAACAGTTGAGCCAGTAGCCATGAATCCTATTTGTAGCAATGGTGGCACAGGCTCCATCAAAGCAACAGCTTCAGGTGGCGAAGCGCCTTACACGATTTCTCTGTATAAAATGATTAATAACGTCCGCACTTTCCAGACTTCTATCACGCCAGCGAACAACGGCACGATGGCAGAATTTACTGGATTGGGAGCTGGTTCTTACGATGTAGAAGTGACAGATAAAAACAATTGTACTTCTGACCCAAGTGTGACGATTATTGTACTACCTGCACTGAGCTTTACAGCAACGCCGAATTGTGCAAATATTGATGCAAATGGCGTTCCGGTTACCCTGTCTATTCAAAATGTACAAGGCACTGCGGTATATGCTATCGATGATGTAAATGGTACTTATACGCCTGTACCTGGCGACAATATTGTGTATGTGCCAAATGACCAGCAACAGCACACGATTTACCTCAAGGATGATCGCGGTGCTTGTAGTGCCATTAGCCAGCCGGTGAATCCGAATTGCTTTGAGTGCCCTGAAATCGGTAGCCTTGCTGCATCGGAAACAAAAATTTGCCGCGATGAAACCTTCACGCTGACGGCTTCCGGTTTGACGAAGATGAACAACATCTCCGGTCAACAATTTGGAATCAAATTCGTAAGATTTGATGCAGCAGTAGCTGATCCTTATACTGCCGGTGGCGGAACAACAGTAGGAACGGTAAGTTATGCGCAGTTGACGAATGGCACCACCGCGACTTTGACTGGACTAAGTTTGCCGGCTACAGGTACTAATGAAGATTATTTCTTCTACGCTATTTTGGACCCTGCGCCAGGTGGGCAAAATGACGATTGTCGTCCTTTTAAAGAGGTCAAGGTCGAGGTATTCAACCCAGAAGTGGGAACTCTTGCAGTATCGGACCTCATCTGTGTAGGCGGTGAGGTTTCAATGACGCATATGGGAGCTGACAATTTAGGTGGTGCTTATCTTGGGTATGCTGTATATGATGAGAATGGAAATAAAGCTAATGTCAATAGCTTAGGCTTCAACTCTAATGATAGGGACGCAGTAAAAGCCTATTTGAGTGACCCAAATAGGGCACCAGGTGTTTACAAAGTTTACGCTTATGTGTTATTTTTGGATGGCGGTTGTGTTAATAATGGTTTTTTCACACCACCACCTACACTAACTGCATTTTTGGATTGTTTGGAGGGCGTGAATGCTACCTTCAGCTGCTCTGATTTTACTTTTGAGTCTATTGAGATTTTACCTGACCCGACTACGACTTTCACTTTTGGTAATAATTCAGACAAACAGACCATTTGTGAAGGAACTTCTGCGGATATCAAGTACAGCGTGACTTTACCAACGGGTAGCGGCTGTAGCTATACGCTCACCCGCGATGGGGTACAGGGAACGATTGCCTCTGGTGAAGTATCAACCAACGGAATACAGACTATTCCAATTCCAAATGTGAGCAACTTAGCTGAAGGTCAATATACCTTCCGCTTGGCAGTATCTTGTACCACTGGCGGTTGTAATGTGGATGAAAAAGTGATTACTTTGACGGTGATACCACAGCCGGAGCTGGACGATTTGGATGTATTTGCGGATAATATTTGTTTGGGTTCCGATGCGAAAATCGTGTTCACCAGCACTACCCTCGCTGATGGCACTTACAACATAAAGTATAAAGTGAACAGTGGTTCGGAGTTGACAGCTTCCAATGTATCGTTTGCGAACGATATGGGTATGTTCACCATCGCAAAGGCAAATCTGCCAGATGTAAATGATTTAGTGACCGTTGAGATCACTGAAGTGGGTGCTGACAATGGCTGCTCGACTCCTGTAGAGAAAGTAAGCGGTAGATTCAACATCGGTTGTGATTATGGCGACTTACCGGATGATAATAATGGTACCGGTGCTGGCAATTATATTACAAAAGTATCACCAGACAATGGTCCGAGCCACATCATCATTTTCGACGGGGAAGGTAGCATAGCCCTCAAAATTGGTAACACCGTTGACTCGGAGACTGACGGTCAGCCAAGCGCTGATGCTGGTAAGACCAGCGGTGGCGATGACAACATCGGCTCGCAAGACGATGAAGACGGTTTGGATTATAACAATTTGAAGCTGTTTATTGTAACGCAAACTACCGAGTTGAAAATTCCGGTGATGAACATGACGGACAACACCGCGAAACTCACTGTGTTTGTAGATTTTAATAATAATGGCTTATTTGAAAATGATGAAATGTTCTCTCCTGCGGACCTGATAGCAGATGGATTTAGTGGTGATGTTACGGTAAACATTCCAGTTCCTGGCAATGCAGTAGTAGGTCAAAATCTGGGTCTGCGCATTCGTTTGGCAAATGAAGCGATGGAAGCGATGTCTTCTACGGGTCCTGCTAATAGCGGGGAGGTGGAAGATTATATCATTCAGGTAGTTGGTTATGACTATGGTGACTTGCCGATGACTTATGGTACAAAAGATCCTAATGCTCCAAAGCATATTTTGAGTGCAAACCTAAAATTGGGTGTAAGTGTCGATGCTGAAATCAACGGCGAACCTGAACCAATGGCGGGTCTGATGACTGGTGGTGATGATAATAACCCTGGTTTGGTAACCTTTGGTACGCCTGATCCGAATAAGCCAAACGACGATGAAAATGGTATTACCTTCCTTACACCGATGATTCCAGACTCTCAGGCTTGTATCAAGGTGACTGCAATGAATATGAACGAAGTGGCTGCGGTGCTGCAAATGTGGGTGGACTGGAACGGCGATGGTAATTTTGGAGATGTTGTTAATAATGTTTTCGTTCCGGATGCTGGTGAAGCCGTTACAACAGGTAGTTTCAATGGTACAGGCGGTGGTGCAGTTGTGCCGGCTAATACAGGTTTGACCGATGCAACGCTTTGCTTTGACGTTCCATCAACAGCAACTTTTGCAGAAGGCGGTCAGGCATTTATCCGTTTCCGTTTGTCTCCAACGGGCAATTTGGAGCCACATACCCAAACGGGCGAGGTGCCATTTGGTGAGATTGAAGATTATAAATTACAATTAGGGAAGCTTGGCAACCTGGTTTGGAATGATATTAATTACAATGGTATTCAGGATGCAGGAGAGCCTGGTATTTCTGGGGTTCAGGTCAAACTAACCTGGTACGGTGCAAATAATGAATTGGAGGATAACGACCAGATGTACATCACTACCACAGATGCTAATGGCAAATATTATTTCTGTGGTTTGACACCAGGAACGTATAAGCTGACGGTGACAACGCCGACTAATATGACGCCGACCAAAGCAAATCAAGGCGATCAAACTTCTGGTGGTTTCCAGGACAGTGATGGACAGGTGATGGGCTCTAATTTGAGCATGGTCATGGAATCAGGGATTGTGATAACGGATGTTACCAAACTTCCAACGAAAGAAAATGGAACAGGTGATTCGGGCACTTCCGGTGTTGGCAATTTTGCAGATAATCAAACGGATGAGAGCCACGACTTTGGCTTTAGTTCATTGGATTATGGTGACCTGCCGACGAGCTTTGGTATTACCAGCATTTCTGATGGCAATCCTGGCAAACACGTCATTGTACCAGGTATTTATCTGGGGACTTGCATTGATGCAGAGCGCGACGGCGCACCTGATGCAGATGCAGGTCGCAATGCGCCGAACGATAATAACAACGATCTGGGAGATGATGGGACTAAGCCAAATAGCGAAGCTTGCGACGATGAAGATGGCATTCGCCTCATCACGCCGATGATTCCGAACAACGAAGCTTGTCTGGAAGTAACAGCAACGACCATTTCAGGGGCTTACCTCTATGGCTGGATTGATTTCAATGGGGATGGCGATTTCGACAGCGATGAACAAATCACGTTTACAAAAGTGAATGGAGGAGGGGTTTCAACAATGGCTGCTAACGTTCCAGGTGGAACAAGCACTCAATTGTACTGCTTCACCGTGCCGGCAGGTGCTGATTTTGGCGGTGAAAATGTGTTGCAAACGCACATGCGTTTCCGCTTAACCACTGCGAGCAATGTGGGAATTGATGACTGTGCTCCTGATGGCGAAGTAGAAGATTACTACCAGCCCCTTGCAAAAATTGGCAATTACACATGGGAAGACCTCCAGGATGATGGGTTGCAAATTGGGTCCAAAGACCAGCCCATTGCAGGCATCACCGCCATTCTGGAAACAGTGGACCTGTTGGGCAATCCTTACA
>CAZFBN010000126.1:0-16426 GCA_964517145.1 uncultured Saprospiraceae bacterium | reverse complement strand
CACAATTTTCGACTCAAATGCCGCATAACTTCTAATTCTGTATAAAATCTAATATATACTCCCTATAATTTTAATATTGAACTGTTTTTATTTAATCGCCCAGCCGATTAACAATAGCACATTTATTGCAGACATTTACTCGGAGAAAAATCCCTGGTCAAATCTTGATTTTTTTAATGATGAAAGCACGTTTCAGTTCGCCGTCATATCCGATTTAACGGGCGGCTACCGGCATGGCGTATTCCCGGTGGCGGTGGAAAAAATTAATACACTGATGCCGGAGTTTGTAATGAGCGTCGGCGATTTGATTGAAGGTTATACGCAGGATAGTGTACAGATTGACAGCTGGTGGGAGGAATTTAACGGTTGGGTAAATGAATTAAAAATGCCATTTTTTTATGTGCCGGGCAATCATGATGTAACGAATCAATTATTGGTGCGTAAATGGAAAGAGCGTTTTGGCAGGACGTATTATCACTTCAAGTATAAAAATGTATTGTTTTTAGCGCTGGATACGCAGGATGGCGGCATTGATGAAATGAGCGATGAGCAGGTAGCTTATGTGGCAAAGACTTTGCAGGAAAATCAGGATGTCATTTGGACGCTGGTGTTTTTTCACTCCCCAAACATCTGGCGCGAGGGCAATGAAAATTTTAAAAAAGTGGAAGCCCTGCTGGCGGATCGTAAATATACGGTTATTGCAGGACATTCACATGTATATCAAAAGTCGGTGCGGCAGGAGCATAATTATTATGTGCTGAGTGTAACGGGCGGCGGTAGTGAATTGATGGGACCGGAGTACGGGCAATTTGATGAAATCGCTTGGATAACAATGACCAAAGAAGGTCCGATTCTTGCCAATTTGCGGATGGATGGCATTGTGCCTGAGGATATTGTGACGGACGCGAGCGCTCCAGTGGCGTTTTCGTTTCTGCGGAGCACGCGCATGACTAATAGTCCGATTAAATATGCTGGCGGCGATTTGAAAGAAGCGAATACGACGCTTTATTTTCAAAATCGCGGAAAATTACCATTACATATCAAAGCAAATTTTATTTACCACCCGAATATCATTCCATCTTTTGTAAAAATTGATACAATCCTTTCACCAGAAGCAAAATTAGAGCTGCCATTACAATTAAAATTTAATCAAGTAAATAATATTGCTGCATTAGAACCGCTCGCCATGCAATGGGAAATGCAATATGATTTACAAGATCGCCCGGATTTAAAGTTAAATGGCACTTATGATATTGCTGTGGTGCCGATTTATGATTGCCCGAAGGTAAATAAAAAAGTAAAGGTGGACGCCAATTGGACGGAGTGGAGCGAGCCGATTGTTGTGAAAACGCCTGGTGAATTGGGCTACTACGCCCATACCTGGCAGGGTGCGGACGACTGCTCGATGGAATTTGCCACTGCACATGATGATAAAAACTTATACATCGCTGTCAAAGCAAAAGATGATAATTATGTAAAGAATTTATTCAGAAGTTATTGGGAGCAGGATGGCGTGGAGCTGAATATTACATTGCCCAATGCTGAAAGAAATAAAAATACGATCAAACTAGGCTTCTCGCCGGGTGAATCCGAAGCGCTGACTATTATTGAAGACCCAAAGCAACTACCGGAAAGCTGGAAAATAGCAAGTTTAACCACACCGACCGGGCACGTTTCTGAAATCGCCATTCCAATTGAAGATTTGAAAAAAATGAATAATGGACAATTAGCTGAATTTCAATTGCAAGTGATTGTGTATGACCATGATGGCAAAGAAGACCAGTACAAGGGTACGCAATTCATTTGGCGCAAGGATTATCCGGGTGGCGGTACATTTCGGTTGACAGAAAAATAAGAGTCATGCTTCTGATTTTTATAAAAACGCTTCTTGATTAACATAAAATTTACACAACATTAATTTTTCATTATCTGAATATTAATAAAATGGCGCTAACTCTTTCCTAATATTTTAAAAATATTGGAATAACGGCACATTTTTTCATTTGCAGTTAAATTTTCTTCATTCGCTTTAAATAAAAGCAAATCAAACGATTCATTTGTAAATAACTGATATTAAAGTAAAAACATTTTAAACAAATATTGACTATTATGCACTTTTTTTCTACACTCACTCGCTGCGTGCTCTTGCTCTTTTTGCTGACCGCAGCGTTCGCCTCTTTCGCTCAGATTACAATATCTGGTAAGGTAACAGCTGCCAACGGCGAGCCGCTTATTGGGGCTACCGTTCAGGCGAAAGAAACATCAACCGGGACAACAACCGACGTGGATGGAAACTACTCGATTGAAGTAGCGGGAGAAAATTCCGTGCTGGTTTTTTCATACATTGGCTACCAAAACGCAGAAGTGACGGTGGGCGCACAACGTGTGATCAATGCAGCGCTGGAATTGAGTTCTAACCTGCTGGACGAAATCGTGGTGGTAGGCTACGGTACCCAAACGAAAAGCGACGTGACGGGCGCAATTTCTTCCGTAAAAGGTGAAACAATCCAGAATTTGCCGGTGATTGGCGCTTCGCAGGCACTGCAAGGTCGCACGGCGGGTGTGACAGTGGTGCGCAATGGTGGTGCGCCTGGCGACGGTGGCTCGATCCGTGTACGTGGTACAGGTACGGTGAATAGTGCCGATCCGCTGATTATCGTGGACGGTGTGCCCCTGGCATTCGGTAGTATCAACGACATCAACCCGAATGACATCGAGTCTATCGAAGTATTGAAAGATGCCTCTGCTTCTGCGATTTATGGTCAGCGCGCGGCGAATGGCGTGGTGATTGTAACGACGAAAAAAGGTGGTTTATCGGAGCAATTAGGCGTTGAGCTGAATGCTTACACGGGTACTTCAAATGCAGTAAAAACGATTGATGTGCTGGACGCCCCGACTTTGGCAGCGTTGAAGCGCGAAGCTTATACGAATGACGGCTTGGCAGTACCGGCAATCTGGAATGAGCAAGCTTTCCAAGTACAACGCACCAACTGGCAGGAAGAACTACTCGGACAAGGTACAACTCAAAACTATGACTTAGCCGTTCGCGGCGGTGGTCAGAAGTCAAGTTTTGCGATTTCCGGCGGCTATTTCAAAGAAGATGGTATTATTGAAAAATCTTATTTTGAACGTTATTACGCTCGTATAAACTCGGATCACAAAATCAACAGTTGGTTGACTTTAGGAGAGAATTTGCAATTTACACGCCAGCGTGGCAACAGTTTGAACACGACATCTGCACAGACGGGTCTTGTTTGGAGCGCCATTCGCTTCCACCCAGGTTTGCCGGTGATTGTGACAGAGCCACTGCCAGGTCATGTGATCGGTCAGTACGGTTCTTCCCAAGTAAGCGGTCAATTTGGCGATATTAATAACCCGATTTTCACGGTGGACATCAATGATGACGAGACCTATCGCAATCGTTTGTTGGGCAACCTCTATGCTGAAATCAAGATTTTTGAAAGCCTGAAGTTCAGAGCGAACTTCGCGGTGGACGGTTCTACTACCGACCGTACTTTTTTTGAACCAATTGTTTCTACTCAAATCCGCGCCAATAGCCGCAACCGTTTGGGCAGAGATCACAATGACAGCTATTCTTTGCTGGGCGAATATTTCCTGACGTTCAATAAAGTATTTTCTGACAAACACGCTGTAAATCTCGTAGGAGGTTATACTGCTCAAAGTTTTGTTTCAGAATCTTTCTATGCTGAGCGCCGCGATTTTGCAAATGAAGCCGACGATCAGCGCTACCTGAGCGTAGGTTCTGCCATTACAAACGCAACGGGCGGCAAATCGGAAAACTCTTTATTGTCTGCTTTTGGTCGTTTGAATTATGCTTTTGACAGCAAGTATTTGCTTTCGGCGACTTTCCGTGCGGATGGTTCTTCCAAATTTGCCGATGGCAACAAATGGGGCTACTTCCCAGCATTTTCGGCAGGTTGGTTGATTTCAAGAGAAAATTTCTTCAATACAACAGGTTTGTTTAGCTTTTTGAAAATTACTGGTAGCTGGGGACAATTGGGTAACGAAAACGTGCCAGGTTTGCAGTATTTGGCATTGATTAACAGTGGACGTCGCTATTCGTTTGGTGGTCAGCAAGTTACAGGCGCTAGCCAAAGCCGCCTGCCCAACCCGGAGATCAGCTGGGAAACAGCCCAAATCACGAACTTTGGATTGGATTTTGGCATGTTGGACAATCGCCTCTTTGGTACAATCGGTTATTTTATTAAAGATACAAAGGATATGTTGTTGGCACCGCCAACTATCGGTAGCATTGGTACAGCGAGCATTCCAAACCAAAACGTAGGGGAAGTGCGCAACCAGGGTCTGGAATTGGAATTGACTTACCAAAACCGTACCAATAGCAAATTCCAATATACTATCAGCGGTAATGCTGCTTTTATTCAAAATGAAGTGACCAAATTGTTCGATGGCAACTTCCTCACTTCTCAGCGCTACGGTCGCCCGAACGAAGAAATCGCCCGTACTTACGAAGGCGAGCCAATGGCTACGTTCTACGGCTGGAAAACGGACGGTTTGTATCAGACGCCAGAAGGAATCAATTCGGATGCCAATATTTCCAAAGATCCACGCCGCGAGCAGGGTTTGATAAAGCCAGGTGACGTACGTTTCCTCGATTTGAACGGCGACGGTTTGATTGACGATCAAGACCGCACGATCTTGGGCGATCCATTCCCAGCGATCACGTATGGTTTGAATGGCACTTTCGCTTATGGTGGTTTTGATCTGGGTGTTTTCATACTGGGTCAGGGTGGTGTTGAAATTTACAATGCCGACCGGATGCAGGGCTTGGACGCTTCTTATCCTTTTAATATGTATGCCGAAGTTGAAAATCGTTGGAATGGCGCGGGTTCTAGCAATTCTATTCCACGTTTGTCCACCAAGCGCGACAACCGCAACTACCGTACTTCCGATCTTTTCCTGGAAAATGGCGCTTTCCTGCGTTTGAAAAACCTGACGTTGGGTTATACATTGCCAAACAGCCTGACCGATAAAATTGGTCTGAACAGATTGCGCTTCTACATCACCGGTCAGAATGTGTTTACGATCACGGATTATTCTGGTTTGGATCCTGAATTGGGTTACATCAGCGGCAACTTGCAGCAAAATGTGGACTACGCGCAGTATCCGCAGGCACGCACCTTTATTTTTGGTTTGACCGCAGGGTTTTAATGATTGATGATTGTCGGTTGATGATTGTTTATTGTTATTTAAAATTGTAAATAATAAATTTGAATAGTATCATGAAAAAAATATTTTTTAGCCTTTTGATCCTATCCGTTTTGGCGGGTTGTAAAGAAGAATATTTGGAATCCACGCCTTACGGACAATCTACTTCGGCTACTTTCTGGCGCAATGGTGCAGACGCACTCGCTGCAGCAAATGCAATGTACGAGCCACTGCGCGACGAAGAATTCTACGGACATTCCGAGCAAACGTTTGAAATTTGTAGCGATGACTTCTGGAGAGCCGGTGACCACGGTGAAGACCAAGCCATTGAAGAGTTTACGTTTGACCCTGATAACTCGCAGTTGAGCCACAGCTACAAACTGAAGTATGAAATCGTGAGCCGCGCCAATGCAGTGTTGATTAACGTACCGGATATTGACATGGACCAGACTTTGAAAAATCAGATTCTGGGCGAAGCGTACTTCATGCGTGCTTTTGCGCACTGGCGTTTGCATGTGATTTACGGTGAAGCAACCATGATTTTTGAAGAAGATGCTCAGGCGAATGATTTCAACAAACCAAAATCGAGCGTAGAGGAAATGCGTACGGCAATTGAAGCAGATTGGAAAAAAGCAGCAGATTTGTTGCCCGATGTATCACCGAGCGTGTCTGGTGGTCGCCCGACTAAAGGATCCGCCTGGGGTATGTTGACAAAATTGTATATGTACTGGGATAAGTTAGATCAAGTCATCGAAAACGGAAGCAAAGTGATTAATAGCGCTAACTACCGTTTAGCCGACAATTACAATGCCAACTTTACCATTGCCACTGAAAATAATTCCGAAATGTTGTTTGCCGTTCAAGGCTTGGATGGCTGGGCTGGTATTGACTATGATATTTATTCTACGCCACGTCCTTGGGGTGGTTGGGATTTTCACGAACCGATTCAGGACCTGGTGGATGAGTTTGAAGAAGGCGATCCTCGTCTGGGTTACACTGTTTTGCAGATCGGTGATACAGTAAATTTGGGCGGATCAAAAGGGCTTGCCGTTTATTCAGAAGGTTTGTCTCAAACCAATTATCACTTCCGCAAGTTTGCTGCTTGGAGAACTACTGGTGGTTTGGATGATGGTAAGAACGTGCCAGTGCTGCGTGCGGCAGATGTTTATTTGTTGGTAGCTGAGGCAAAAATTCGCAAGAGCGGCGCTGGTGCTGGCGATGCGGAGTTGAACGCTGTGCGTACGCGTGCGGGCTTGGCTGCAAAAACAGGTGCGACGATCCAGGATTTGATTCACGAACGACGCGTAGAGTTGGCGGGTGAAGCAGAGCGCCACCAGGATTTGATGCGTTGGGATAGAGCGAAAATTTTGGATATTGTACAGCATTATCAGAAAGATCGCGGTCCGTTCAAGCCATCGCGCAATTTCCAGCGTCCGAAGCATTATTATTTTGCATTGCCACAGCGCGAAATTGACTTGAGCAAAGGCGTTTTGGTACAAAATCCGAACTATCAATAGTTATTATACTAGAAAAATGCGGTATATGAGAAGCCTGGGCTCTGTAGCTCAGGCTTTTTTAAATGAAGGAAAGATGAAATATTTTATAGTAATAATCATTTCGGGCATTATTTTATTAAATATTTGTTGTCAACAAAACACGCCGGAAAAATTGATTTTAGGTGCCTGGAAGGTGGATTCTACTTACAATTTTTATAATGGTTTTGAATACCGACAAACCGATGACGGGCGCGACTGGGCAACTTATTTATATGAAAGTAATGGAACGGTAAAAGAAATTAAATACGGCACGTATCGTCCTTATGCATATTACTTTAAAAAAGAGGCGTTGATTTGGATTCCAAAGTACGAAAAGCAAACCGAGATTCCTTTTCAAATTTTGGCTTTGACCAAAAAACGAATGGTATTGAAACGCTACAAAGACCCGATTTTTGCAGGAGACCAGCAAACCCGATACGAAATTCGCTATTTTTCACGCACCGATCCGCCAAAAGATGCCGTAGAACTTTATCAGCCACCTTCCCAAAACGATGAATAATGCCCTATTTTTATTTACTTTTTATAATAATGCCCGGATTTCTGTGGGCTCAAAATTTAGTACCCAACCCCAGTTTTGAAGATTTTTATTACTGCCCGCCCTACCCTGGTCAGATTTTGGCATCGGTCGGCTGGGATTCCCCGAATAATACTACGACTGACTATTTCCACCGCTGTTCCCCTTCAGAAAAAGGCGCTAGCGTTCCCGTCAATTTATTTGGCAATCAAGCGCCGCATTCGGGTAATGCTTATGCGGGCATCCGCACCTGGATTCCGCGCAATCCCCCCAATCCATTATATCGGGAATATTTAGCAACTGAACTGCTGGATTCATTGAAAGCCAATGGGTTATACGAAATTAGTTTTTGGATTAGTCCGGCAGAAGTATCGAGTTATTATTCAGATGATATTGGTATTTACTTTTCTGATACGCCTTTTATTCAGCAAAATTCCTATTCCTTTGAGCCGCACCTGCGCAATCCAGAGGGAAAAACATTAGAAAATTTAGAAGAATGGCAGCAAATCCGAGGCTTTTACAAGGCAAAAGGGGGCGAACGCTATCTCCTTATCGGCAATTTTTTGGATGATGCGGCAATGACGCGCGTCCTTTTTCAAAATGCTGAGCCGACGGTTTATTATTACATTGATGATATTTTGGTAAAAAAATGTGAAATACCGGATACTACTTTTTTTGTGATGGATACTTTTTTTTGTAAAAATCAAACAATTCAAATTGGCGGACAACCCGACGCGCTTTCGCATCGCTGGAATGACGGCTCGAATGAATCTCGCCAAACAATCTCCAAACCAGGCATTTATACTTTAAAAAGCGATTTTGGATGTTATCAATTGGAAGAAATCTACCAAGTTACCGAAAAAGACTGCGCCTGTTCGATTGAATTGCCCACTTTGATTTATAATTTTCAACAACGTAAAATTGAAATAAAAGACAATATTTATAACCTCGAAATCATGATTTATGATATGGCAGGACGTAAAATCCGCACTGTAAATCAAGCAAATCTGGAGCAAATTTATGAATTAAATGCTGCTGGCATGTACGGTTGGCGCGCTGTTTTCGATTGTCAGGACAAACATTGGACACAATCGGGTAAATTGATTTTTATTCAATATTAAAAATAAGCAGGCTGAAACAGAAATTATTTATGCTTTTCTTGCGAAAAAGTTTGGATTTGATTTCGCTGATCTCGCAGAAGCCGCAGCATCGCAGCGGTCATCCGCGTGTTCCGTGTCGTCCGCGTTTCAATTGTTGTCACGAGGGAAGAATCTAACATTATTTCTATTACATCGTAATAAGAGTCATTCCAAATTATAATATTCCAATCTCAAAATTCGGAGTGACTCCTATTTTATGATTTAATGACTTAATTTACTAAATGAAATTTCCGCACGCTGCATATCCTTGCTTTCCCATTCTACTTTTAGCACTTCGCCGCCGATATTTTCAAAATATAATACTCGAATATCATGTTTTCCTTTTTTTAATTCAATTGTACCCGACTTGGTCATTGTGCCATGATCGCCGTCATTATCCACTACTTTTTTACCATTTATAAATAATTGACTTCCATCGTCTGATGTGGTATAAAACGTGTAAGTACCTGCTTTATCCACCTGAATTTGTCCTTGATAAGTAATGGCAAAATGATTATCGTGCATCTTTAAACTCCTGGGATTGAAGGTGTTAATGACGCCGGTATGTAATGGTTTTAAACTTGCAAAATCTGGCAAGCGACGCCATCTGCCTTCATAATAACTAAATGTTAAGCCTTCGCCTTTTGATAATTTAGTATAAGATTTTTCCATCGTGGCGCTGGAAAAGGCACGATCAAAAGCCTTGGCTTTCACTACGGTCGTCTTGGCTACAGAAATCGGTTCGTTATAAACGGGACTATTCGCGGTCGGCACGCTGCCATCAGTCGTGTAATGAATTTGTAAAGTTTGTAATGGTTTGTGTAATTCCACCGCTAAAGTATTTTCAAAAGTCGGTATAACGGTTTGGATAACAGGCATTTCCATCGGCGTGAGTAAAATTTCTTCCGTACCGCTCAACATCAAATCCTCCTGAGCTTCAAATTCGTACCCCATCGTCCAATCGAGCCTGAGCACTGGCTTACTCCGCCAATCCGCCGTTGCAGTTTCTTTAATAGTGGTCGTAAAAATTTGATTGGTATTCGCGGGAATTGTTAATTTAAAATCTTTTTGCGCAGGCTCCAGATTATGATCGTGAAAAAAGCGACCGTAAACACTCAAAGGATTCGGAGAAGGATTTTTAAATTCAATGTGAACCACCGCTTTTTCTGCTCCGCCAGTCTCATTCATAAGCACAAAATGCTTAAAATTAGCACTTTGTATCAAACCTGCGGTTATTTCATAATCTTTTAACGTTGTTACATCATGTGGCAAAATTCCGTCCAATTTTAAATTAACCATGCTCGGACCTTCATCCGTCATCGTCACCCAAGTAACGTGGTCAAACTCGCCAAATTGTGGACCACGCAAGCCGCTGCCGCCGCCGGTTGAAGCCAGAATGTAATAATTCGCCTTATTACGTTCCATGTATAAATAACGATGATTATGCCCGGCAATCACCGTGTGCGGACGCCCTTCCAGCAGCTTTTCAATTTCAATAAAACCACTGGCAGTTTCGCCATACGTCCACAACGGATGGTGCATAAACACAAGCGTCCAGCGTACATTCGGATTTTCTTTCAGCACTTTGGCAAAGTATGCTATCTGCTCTTTATTCACGATTTCAGCCGCCACTGGATTGGAATCCAACGCTAAAAACAACACGTCTTTGTAAATATAATGATAATAAGCACGCCCAAATTTATCCATCCATTTCTTCCGCATGATGTCATTTGAAATATCATGATTGCCTGGTAAATAAAAAAACGGCACTTTCAAATCGGCTACGATGCCTTCAAATTCCTTCCATTGTTCGTCCATTACCTGCTCGTCCATCGTTACACCAGGAATAAAATCGCCCACACTCATCACAAATTCAGGCAATAACCAATTCAATTTTTTCACCGCATCTTCAAAAATGCCCGGCCGCAAACCGCCTGTACGGTCACTCACCAGCGCAAATTGGAAGTTATTTGGATTATCATAAAAATTAAGATTCGTCCAGGGATTAACGGTTGGGGAAATCTCCGCTTTAAATTTTTCCTGTGCTTTTACATTCCAAAGCACGGAAATGAATAAAAAAAGGAGTATTTGTGATTTCATGATATTTTTTTGTAAAATATTAATCAATTTGCACCCGCGCAATCACCGGTAAATGATCAGATGGCAAACGCCCGCTCCAGGAGTCACTCAGAATGGCGTGTTTTAAAACATTTACTTTATTTTTTATAAAAATATAATCAATGCGGCTGTCGGGCACGCCCGGAAAAAGGAAGCCGTTGGTGGAAGTACCGGTCGGACCATGATGCGGCGTTTTCGTCAAAAAATAACCGTCCTTGATTTGGTCAGGATTATTGCGATCCGTCAGAATGCGGTATGGCTCGTCGGTCGGGCGTGCGTTGAAATCCCCGGTGAAGACAACCGGATTGTTGCCGGCGATGGTCTTTACCTTTTGCAAAACCAGTTTTGCGCTTTCGCGGCGTGCCACTTCACCCATGTGATCGAAATGTGTATTGAAGTGGAAAAAGGTTTTTCCGGTTTGTTTGTCTTTAAATTTGATCCAGGTCACAATGCGCGGTAGGTTGGCGTCCCAGCCTTTTTTGCCGGGCGCATCGGGTGTTTCTGACAGCCAAAAGATACCGCCGTCCAATTTTTCAAAGCGGTCTTTTTTATAAAAAATCGCCGAAAATTCATTGTCAGGATTCGGAGTGGTCGTGCCATCGGTGCGGCAAACGCCAAACCATTCAAACTCCGGCAGTAATTTCGCCATTACATCCAATTGCGAGCGAAACGCTTCCTGCACACCCAGAATATCCGCCTCGTGGTAACGCACCATGCTCGCCACCATTTCCTTGCGGTGCTCCCAATAGTTGAAACCGTCGTCTGGGTTCGGGTAGCGGATGTTAAAAGTCATGATATTAAAAGCCGAGGCAGATGACTGACTTTGGGCATTTATTATATTCAAACTAAATAAAAAGGAAAGAAGTAATAAATATTTTTTCATATTGATACATTTTTTTGTCCATGCCTTTAAAACGAAAGATAGCGAGACCGCACACCAAACAATAATGGCAACGCGGACGACGCGAACCACGCGGATGAACGCATGTAAATTGATCCGCGCCTATCCGCATGATCCGCGTAATCCGCGTTTCGATTGATGATAAGGAGTTAGAAAATCCCTTAGTTATCAGGATTTAATATGTGCGGCACATTCCGTAAATGTGCCACACTATAATTGCAAACTTAATTCACAGTGTAATTAATATCCTTTAATCAAATTTTCTGCAATGATCCCCGGATATACAATCCCATCCGGCGCTTTGAAATCAATGCCCAGCAGGAAAGCGACGTGCGGCGCCACGTCTTCCATGCGCAGCGTTGGCATGGTCATGCCCTTGCGAAGACCCGGACCATGTGCGATGAAACCTGCAAACAAATCTTGTCGATCTGGGATCAAACCGTGAGAACCGCCAGGTGTAGATTGTACCAAATCAGGATGATCGTAGCGCGACGTACACACCACGCCATTCACCGGTTGCACCGCCAAAACCGCCTCAGGATCAACACCTAATTTATCCAATTCAGCACGTTCTACAATTCGGTACAAATTGCGAATCGCCGGGGGCTGATTTTCCAATAAACTGCGCACTTTTGTCAAGGTCGCTTTGTCGTTTTTATCCTTGAGCATCAGGAACATATCTTTGAAACAAGCTTTCCAGGTGCCGCGATCAGGTGCAGCCGAAAGCAATCCTTCTTTAATGAGCAAGCTATTCCAAGCCAATTGCGTGTGGCGGTCTTCAAAACCATGATCGCCCACGATCACAAACGCCGTTTCCTCAAAAATACCGGCAGCCTTCGTCGCTTCAATCAATTGCCCTACGCACACATCCGCCACAGCAATTGCTTTGGTCACTTTATCGCCTTCCCGTCCCTGCTCGTGCTGGAAATGGTCAGTTGCCACAAAGTGAATGGTCATTAAATTTGGTTTGTATTTTTGAATCAGATAAGCGCCCACATCCGCTAGGCGCAAATCTGCGCGATAATCATTAAAATCCCCTGACTTTGATTCAGTTACGTATGGTTGTAATTTACCAATTACATTTTGTTCTACTTCTGCATAAAAATTAGCACTGGCAGCCGGTGGGTTTAGGCTGGAACCAAAATTATAATCCACAGGTGCATTCCCGGAAACGGGCCAGCGCAAACTTGCTACGGTACCACCTGCTTTTTTCACAGCATCCCAAAGCGTAGGCACTTTGATTTGGTTGGCTTCGCTGTAACGCCCGCCATTCCAGCCTTTCGGGTCAAAAGGTTGGTTGTGATAAATGCCGTGTTTTGCAGGTAAAGCACCGGTAATCATTGTGATATGGTCGGGCAGCGTCACCGAAGGCACCACTGGGCGTACACCTTTGGCGCGAATTCCATTCTTAGCCAGCCATTTCAGGTTAGGCGTGGGCCATTTCTCTTCCATATAAAAATCGGGACGAAAACCATCAATGGAAACCAGGATGACGTACTTCGCCGGTCCATTCATTTGGGCGGAAAGGCTCGTCAACACAAGCCAAGAGAGTAATAAAACAGAACATAATTGTTTCATCGGAACAAGGTTTTATTTAGCCCCGAAGCTACCCGCCTCCCTTTAGGATTTTGCTATCAACATGTTTGCATCCGATTAGGAAATCATTCAAAAAGCCTAACGCAAGATTAATAAGCGTATAACTCGCTCCTAACGTTCGCTATAGAATTTCGTGCTGCGAATACATAATTCTTTCCTATGAGCATCCCAGCTTCAGTTCGTCTAAATAAGACCAATATAATTTATTCACAGGAAAACAGTTAGACATCAAATTAGACATATTTTATTTAGTTTTTTAAATTTCAAGCCAGCAAGCTACCATCAACATTTACAAAACAGCACTAGGTTATGAATTTAAACTAAATAATTATGACAACATTTTCACCCAAAGCAGTTTTGCAAAGAGCTGTTCTTGTAGTAATGGGAATTGCACTTTGGTGTGCTTTCCTACACCCGGCAAACGCGAAAAGCGATTTGCTGCCTGAAAAAACGGTTTCCGGTACAGTGCGTGATGCAGCTACCGGCGAACCATTAATTGGGGCTGCTGTCCTTGTAAAAGGATTTTCCATTGGCACGGCAACGGATGCCGCTGGTCAATACTCCGTTACAATGCCAGACGACGCTACCACTTTAGTATTCACTTACATTGGTTATGAAACCACTGAAGTTGAAATCAACGGGCAATCTGTTATTGATGTTGCTATGCAGTTGGCTAGCACTGCCTTGAACGAGGTAGTTGTTGTAGGTTATGGTACACAGCGCCGCTCGGATTTGACCGGTGCAGTTGGCTCGATTTCCAGTGAAGGATTCAACACTGGGGTGATTGTTTCTCCAGAGCAACTGATTCAAGGGAAACTGGCAGGCGTGAGTGTGACCGGCAATACCGGTGAACCCGGCGCAGCGCAAACCATCATCATTCGGGGTCCTAACTCTTTGCGTACCGGCAACACGCCACTGTTCGTCGTGGATGGTGTTCCTTTGGATGACGATAACGTAAGCCCGGCTCGTGCCAGCGTTGGTTTTGGTAGTGCGGAACCCCTGAATCCGCTGAACTTCATCAACCCGGCGGATATTGCTTCGGTGGACGTATTGAAAGATGCTTCTGCAACGGCAATCTACGGTAGCCGCGGTGCAAATGGGGTCATTTTGATTACAACAAAAAGGGGAAAGGGTAAAGGCGGTTTGAGTTACAACAATTATTTTGGCGTGTCAGAAGTGGCGAACCGCATTGACCTGCTGAGCAGAGAAGAATTTGTAAATTATCAGAATACAAAAGGCAAGCCGGCTAATATTTACCCAGGC
Source organism: uncultured Saprospiraceae bacterium (assembly GCA_964517145.1). Classification (GTDB taxonomy): domain Bacteria; phylum Bacteroidota; class Bacteroidia; order Chitinophagales; family Saprospiraceae; genus JADJNW01. The sequence goes on along the minus strand of CAZFBN010000126.1, from coordinate 2,149 downwards.
GACATCACCACCGACTGGCAAGACGTGATGTTCCGTCAGGCTTTTTCGCAGAATCACAGCTTGTCTATCAATGGCTCCACCGAGGCTTCCAGCTATTATGTTTCCCTAAGTTTGTTAGACCAGGAAGGCACGATTATTGACAATGACATGAGCCGCTATACCGGTCGCGTTAACTTTAACCAGCGTTTGTTGAACGACCGATTGAATGTTACTGTAAACTTAACTGTCGGTCATACCGACAATAACAACGGCGCCAGAAGTGATAACCCAGGTGCAAACACCGCTGGTTTGATTCCTGATATTTTGAATGCGAATCCAACTTATCCAGCGTATAAGCCAGGCACAGACTCGATTTTCGTGTTTCCCAACGGTAGAAACCCATTGGCAACTTCTGATTTGGTGACGAATTTGACTCGTCTGGACCGCGTTTTGGGGAATATCGAAGGTGCGTTGGAAATTTTCAAAGGGTTTAGATATAAAATCAACTTTGCAATTGACCGGGCAGTAGGAAACGGCGAAGCGCAAATTATTCCGACCGGTGTATTGTCAAATATCGATTTCCCGGAAGGTCGCGCGGTATTTTCTAAAACAGAAGCTTACAACCGCCTGATTGAGAACTATCTGGAATATCGTTTTAATGTTGGCGGTAGCCACAGCATTACAGCATTAGCAGGGCATTCTTACCAGTATTTTTACAATACGTCAAAAATCTCTAGTGTCAATGGTTTTGCTTCGCGCGAAATTGACCTGATTAACGCACCAGGCAACGGTACTACGCTGACTATTGGTGCAAACCGCCCGGGTGGTGGTACAAACAGCACTAAATTGCAGTCTTTCTTCGGTCGAGTGATTTATGATTTTGACAATAAGTATTTGTTAACGGCTACGATGCGTGCAGATGGTTCTTCCCGCTTTGGTGACAACAATCGTTACGGTTACTTCCCATCGGTGGCAGGTGCGTGGAAAATTTCAGAAGAGGCATTCCTGAAAGGCTCGAATGTCATCAGCGATTTGAAACTGCGCGCTGGCTGGGGTCAGACAGGCAACCAGGAAATTCCGGGTAAAATTACACAGGCTTCTTTGACCTCGAACAACAGCAGTACCAGTGCGGGATATCCGCTTTCCGGCGAAACGAATACAGCAGGCATTATTTTCTCCCGTGTGGCAAATCCAGATATTAAGTGGGAGGTGACGACACAGACCAACATCGGTTTGGATTTTGGGTTGTTTAACGGTGCGCTCTTTGGTTCGGTTGATTATTTTGACAAAATAACTACGGATGTATTGTTGGAATTGACGGTTTCAGACCCAGTGTTGCCAACGAGCAGCTCGTGGAGCAATATTGACATGGACATCATCAACCGGGGTATTGAAGCAGCTTTAAATTTCTCTTCTCCAAGAACAAAGGCGTTCTACTGGGGGCTTGGCGCGAATGCGACTTTCCTCGACAACAAGATTGAAAACGCGCCTTTCACCTTCCAACGTACTGGTGCAATCGGCGGTCCGGGTCTTTCCGGTGTAACGGTTTCCGGTAACTTAAATGGTGAGCCGATTAGCAGTTTCTACTTGCGTGAACATTTGGGTTTCAATGATAAAGGCGAAAACATTTTCCGCGATGTGGACGGCGACGGCGCTATCACTGCAAACGACCGTGTAGTAGCGGGTTCTTCTATTCCTGACTTGACTTACAATTTTTCTGGTAATGTTGGTTTCAAAGGATTTGATTTCTCCTTCAATTTCAATGGGGTAAGCGGTAACAAAATCTACAACAACACTGCCAATGCCTGGTTCAACGCACCAAGATTGTCTTCTGGCTCGAATATTGACAAAAACTACCTGAACGAAAATGAAAGTGCGACCAACTCTGCCGCTGAATCTACCCGCTATCTTGAAAATGGTGCTTTCTTGCGTTTGAACAACGCGACGCTGCGTTACACCTTCCAGCAAGGCTTCATCAAAGGCGTTAGAGGGCTGGCAATTTTTGTTACTGGTCAAAACCTGTTCACCATCACCGACTACACCGGCTTCGACCCAGAAGTGAACCTGCCTTCCAGCGTGGGTGGTATCGTTGGTTATGGTATTGATTACTCAAATTATCCACGTTCCCGGACATTCCTGGCGGGTATTGATTTATCATTTTAATGTATCA
>CAZFBN010000125.1:0-16943 GCA_964517145.1 uncultured Saprospiraceae bacterium | reverse complement strand
GCAAGTGCGTTTACTTGCTATTAGATGTGGAAAAACTTAATTTTTAACAGCTTCTGAGAATCGAGTGCTTTTAACATTTAATCGGAAGGACTTTTTCATGTTGCATCAAACCTTTACTGAACATACTGGAATAATTACTTGCACTTATGATGCCGACCATCAAGGTCTTGCCAATCGCATTCACGAAGCAATTTTGAATGAGGGTGAAAATTTGCAAGGGAAGTTGATTCGTATTCATCGTCCTAATAATGCTTAATAACTGCCTACTGCCCCTCTCTGCAATTCCCCGCCAAAATCCCCTTCAAATCCTCCAACGTATTCGCCTCCGCCGCCGGCTTATCCTTCCGCCACCGACTATTCCTTGGAAACCGTAGCGCCAAATTGCCAATTCAGAAAATTATTCGTATTTTTGAAAAAACAAGTAATTATGTCTGCATTGACCCTGCGTCCACCCTTTTCCAATATGCAAATGGAGTTGCTCAAGCTCTATGCCGCCGGTGTGCCCGATGAGTATCTAGATGAAATCAAGGAAATGATTGCGCAGTTTCTGTTGAAAAAAGCACGAGAAGAAGCCGGTAAAATTTGGGAAGAAAAAGGCTACACGGACGATACTGCAAAGCAGTAAATGGCTTGTGGGAAGCAAATTTAGTTTTTAATCAAAATCGAATCTGAATCCACCGGAGTCCCTTCCACAGCCCCCAAAAATTCATTTCCCGCTTCATCTACAAACTTTTCCGCCCGTACTTCCGTGCCTGGCTCAAAAAATTCGTATTCATCATCGGCAGTTAGATCATTCTCTGCCAATATAAAAAAATTGTCTCCTTTTAGAAATGCCGCTACCGGCGCCCACGCGCCAAACCACTGATTTTCTGATAAAACCCGAACGAAAATGGTGGTCATAATTTTAAAATTTAAAATCAGCAGGAGCAATCTGCCAAATCACACAATTTACAAAATCTACAATGATTGACGAGCCATCGGGATGGATAATTCGAGTAAAATTACTACCACTCGGATGGCTATGGGTTTGCCGACTACCAATTTCAAGAATTTTTTTGATTTTATCAACCGTAAACCCTCTTTTCTTAAACTGATAAACCCACTTATTAAGTTTCTTCAAACCCAACAATTTTAATTTCTGGCATGGATCATTTGGATTGCTAAATTCAATACCGTCATTATAAAGTTCAGTTATTGCTTCTACTTGCTCATTTGTCAATTCAATGGGCGGCGTTTCTGTGCGTAGTAAAAAATCTTCAATTGCTAAATCAAAGCTTTCCGAATCATCACTCTTACCCGCCGCCATTTGAACAGGAATTGTTTCTGTGAAATTTAAAGTATAGATCAAGATAGCTACAACACTTATTAAAATTAGAAGATAGAAAAATAGAGCATTGTTTTGGTTTTTAGTAGTGGTTACCTCCATAGTGAATGCTTGAAATTAAGCACCAAATATAATATTTTTTTAACACCGCTCGTGCCGGACTGTGTCCGGCGTGTCAACCATGCGCCGCCAAAATCCCCTTCAAATCCTCCATCGTATTCGCCTCCGCCGCCGGCTTATCCTTTCGCCACCTGCTAATCCTTGGAAACCGCAGTGCCACACCCGACTTATGCCGACTCGATGCTTGAATCCCTTCAAACGCTATCTCAAACACCTGCACCGGCTCGACCGCGCGCACCGGACCAAAGCGCTCCAGTGTATGCTTACGTATCCAATTCGTAATCTCCCGAAACTCTGCATCCGTCAAGCCGGAATACGCTTTCGTGAAGGGCACCAGCGCGTCGCCGTCCCACACCGCAAAGGTAAAATCGGTGTATAAATTCGCCCGCCGCCCGTGCCCGCGCTGCGCGTAAATCATCACCGCGTCAATCGTGAGGGCATCCACTTTCCATTTCCACCAGTCGCCGCGCCGCCGCCCGGTTTTGTAGGTCGAGCTTTTGCGTTTCAACATCAAGCCTTCACTGAATTTTTCTCTGGAACCCAGTCGAATCGTTGTCAAATCTTCCCACGAGTCAAATTCAATCTTTTCCGACAGCAACAAAATCCCCGAAGTCGGATATTTTTCCAACAAATTTTCCAGCAATTCCCGCCGTTCCGTCATGGACTTTTCCCGCAAATCCTCGCCCTGCCATTCCAACAAATCATAACAAATCAGCACCACTGGCACTTCTTCCAGGTATTTTTTCGTCACATTTTTCCGCCCGATCCGCGTTTGCAACAATTGAAACGGCAGCGGTCGCCCATCTTTAAACGGCATAATCTCGCCATCCAACACCGTTCCATCGGGTAAAAAACTTGCAAGCGCTTGGTATTCAGGATATTTATCTGTCACCAATTCCTCACCGCGCGACCACACAAACACCTGCCCGTCCCGCACAATAATTTGTCCCCGAATGCCATCCCATTTATACTCTGCCAGCCACTCGTCAGGATTACCAAGGCTTTCCAGCGCCTCTTCCAACTGATATGCTAAATAAAATGGATACGGCTTGGAAATATCATCCCGCGGATTCTCCCCAAACACCAACTGCTCAAAGCTAATATCATCCGGCGACCAATTGCCCATCAGCCGATGCGCCAGCACATTTTCCTCCACCTGTGCATACTTCGCCAGCGCTCGCACCATCAGCTTTTGCGACACGCCTACCCGAAAATTCCCGGTTATCAACTTATTGAAAATGAAGCGCTCCCCGTAATCCATGCTCGCCCACGCCGCCCGCACGCGCTCGCGCCGCGCCGCCTCCTCCAGCTTCGGAAATTCCCGGATATAATTGATCCAATACGTCAATGATTGTTGATCTTCCAAATCAGGTTGCGGCAGCACCAGCGCAATCGTCTCCGCCAGATCCCCCACCACATGGTACGACTCCTCAAACAACCACAGCGGCACCTCCGCCATCTCCGCCGCCCAGGTGCGCAGCAGCGTCGTATTAATCGTCCGTTTCGGTCGCCGCTCCGCCAGCAGCGCCATCGCCCACATGCGGTCCACCTCCGTCGCCTGCGCGAAGTAGCCCACCAGCGCGTCCACCTTAACATTGGTCTTCGTCGTCTGGTCCAATTGACTGAAAAGCTCGGCAAAATCTTTCATGGTGTTTGGGTGTTTTTGTGTTCAAGTTTTCAAGTCGCGCTCATCACAGGCATCATAAAAATCAAACCAATCACGGTTCAGACCATTTGGGCGCGTGCGAAGCACCGGGCTATCCGCTATTACCGGCATCCCTTCCTCCCCTTGGGGGTCGGGGGCTGCCGGTACCGCTCCTATCCCTCGCGCGATACCACCTTTCCAAAACAGGAAAACGTTCGTTTCGTTTATTTTTCAATACTTCATCTGCCAAAACGGTCGGAATCAGAATTCACAGGATTCAATAATTCACAGGATTTTTCAAAAAAACTAAGGTACTTTAAAGTGCATAAAGCGATTCAAAAAAATCTTGAGTGCTGCCCGATTAGCATCAATTTTTCAAGCTATTCTCATTCTTCATTTCTTCATTCGCCGCAGCGCCTTCATTCATTTCCTGCAATTCGCCTTCGTACTCGGTTTTCACTTCCGCCGCATCGTAACCTTGTTCCAGCAGCCATTTTTTAAAAATACCGGTGTAGCCATGCGTTACAAAAATTTTTTCTGCGCCCGTTGCGGCAATCGCGGTGTTCAAACCTTCCCAATCGGCGTGGTCGCTCAGCACAAAACCTCGATCGACGGCTCTTCTGCGCCGTGCGCCGCGCAATGCCATCCAACCAGATGCAATGCCCAAGGAAACGGGTTTGAATTTGCGCATCCAGGGGCTATCCAATGCCGAGGGCGGCGCGATGATGATATTGCCAGGGAAATTTTTTTTATCAATGTCAGCTGTAATACGTATGGTTTCCGGTAAGATAATTCCTTGATTTCGAAGGACTTCGTTGATGTTTTCTACGGCACCGTGGGTGTAAATTTTGCCAATGGCAGTGTCTAAATGTTGAATAATGCGCTGCGCTTTGCCGAGGGCGTAGCCGGTCAGAAAAGTTACTTTTCCGGTCGCCTGATTCTCGCGCCACCAATCATTTACTTCCTGAAAAATTTCTGCTTGCGATTGCCATTTATAAACGGGTAAACCAAAGGTGCACTCGGAAATAAAAGCGTGACATTTAATAGGCTCAAACGGCATGGACAAACCATCGTCCTCCAATTTATAATCACCCGACACGACCCACACTTCGCCTTTATATTCAACCCGGATTTGGGCGGAACCAATCACATGCCCTGCTGGATGGAAAGAAAACTGAACGCCATTGATGACACGGGTTTCACTAAATTCAACGGTTTCTACATTGATATCGCCCAAGCGATAACGAATGACCGGCGCCGCTTCTTTGGTACAAAGGTAATATTGATGCCCCCAGCGGGCGTGGTCGCTGTGTCCGTGCGTGAGGAGCGCGCGCGCCACGGGTTTCCACGGATCAATGTAAATGTCAGCTTGCGGGCAGCAAATGCCGCGGTCGGTAAATTCGAGTAAGCGGTTCAAAGCGAAAAGTTCAAGGTTTAATGGTTCAACATTTTAAAATTGAATAATAAAATTACCTAAAAGTTCAATTTTATGAATTTCTTATTTTAATTAAAGCATCATTACTGTAACTACTGATATTTTTAGCGTTCTTTAAAAAATGAGTAAATAATTGTACATTTCAGCAAAATTCCAGTAAAAAACAGCATCACTTTACACCGATAAACCGGGATAGCTATGGGCGCCATTTTTCTTGCTTTTGCCAACAATCCTGAAAATCGCCTGCCCACTTTGGCGCAGGAAGACGATCAGGTATATGCCTTGCTCGCGCGAAGAGCAGCGCAGCAACATTTTACGCTCCATCGCGACTCTGCCACTACGAATCCTAAAATCGCAGAGTTTCTCATTTTATACCGAGATACGCTGAATGTTTTTTTGTACAGCGGTCATGCCGAAAAAGATGCGCTACTGCTCGAAGATGACAACGCCCGCGCCGAAGGCATTGCGCAATTGCTGGGGCAGTGCCCAAACTTGAAGCTGGTGATTTTAAATGGCTGTTCGACAGCAGGTCAGGTTGAAAAATTAATTCAATTGCCCAATCATCCCATTGTTATCGCTACCAGCGCAGCGGTGGATGATTTCGCCGCCACCCAGTTTTCCATTCGTTTTTTTCAAACTTTGAGCGAGCAATATGATTCCATCGAAAATGCTTTTCAAATGGGCTTGGGCGCAGCACAACTGACTTCTTCAGCAGCCACACGCGCCGGTCGCCAGCATTTAAATACCAGCGATCAGAAAGAACCCGTTTGGGGGATTTATTATGCTCCGGCGGGTGCCTTGCATTTGTCCTGGAAGTTGCCTACGTTCCTACCTCCGCCAGACACAGAAGAGGAGCCCAATCTTTATCTCATTCGCACCATTTTAGAAGCATTGGCGCCGTTTGAACCTGAAGCAAAATTGATACACGAGGGCGAGGCGAAAGGCAAAACGTTTAGCCTTAAAATGAAAAGAGGTATCATTTTACGATGTTTTCCGCATCCGGTGAGCGAGCATTTGCGAAAGCTTTTTGCTAATTCTCAAATTAATTCTGATGCTACTTTTTATGACAAATTAGGCGCAGACCGACTTCGTCAAATTACAACCACTTACAATACCATTATTGAATTAATGGCTTTTGTGATGCTTTCTCAGCTTTGGAATGCCCTTTACTCGAATCAAGCTTTGAATATTAAAGAAGCACAGCGATTGATTTTAAAACAATTTTTTACACTGAGTGAGCAGGAAAGAGCCGTTTACAGTTTTTTTCCTTTGATTAAAACAATTCGTGAAATCTTCGATCAAAACAATGTTGAATATTTTGTAAAGGAATTGGATCAAGTCAGTCAAACCTTCAACGAACAGTCTGATTTTTATAATGCTTGTGTTTTTTTAGAGACCCTGAAACGGCAGTTTACACAACAAATTTTATTTGAAAAAGCAGAAGCAGACCGCTTGTGTATCATAGGGGAAATGAAATTGTCAACGGTGCTGGCGCAGCTGGGTTTTATGGCGCGTTATACGATGGCTTCCATAAAAAACATTAACGTATTGAAATACAGGCATTTATTAAATCCAAGATATAAACATTTGATTGTAGAATTAGTGACTGATGTAGGAGAATTGGCAGATGATGTCAGAGAAATGCAGCAATTTTTAGATAGTTCCTCGGTTTTATTACAACGAAAAGAGCAGGATGACATAGTTGAATTCTTAAATCTTTCTCCATTTATTATTGATGAACACGCATTTGTAGAAAAAAATACCGTTTCAAAATTATACTTTTTTAATCATTATGAAAAAGCAGCTAAAGTATTACGTTATAAATTTATTTATCGCCCCGATAAAGAAAATTTGTTAACGATCCAAAACAAAGGGGAAATCGTTACTTTAAAAGAACAGTTTGACTTCCTTTCCGAACTTTTATTCCAAACCCCACTGCATAACCTATGAATAGTCCGTTTAAATTATTAGATGCTTACACATTTGCAGATAGGGAGGCATACTTTGGAAGAGAGGTAGAGATCGAAGCGTTGTATCAAATGTTATTACAAACGCCATTGCTTTTATTATATGGGCTTTCCGGTACTGGTAAAACGAGCCTGATACAATGCGGTTTAGCCAATAAATTTGAGGGTCCTGACTGGTTTCCGATTTTTATACGTCGGCAAAATAATGTAAATGAATCATTAAAGCGAGCGTTGGAGGAAGCGATTGGCGAAGACGAAGAGCTGGCATCTTTGAATACATTGGCAGAAAGGGTCAACGCGTTGTATGTTAATTATTTACGTCCTGTTTATTTAATTTTCGATCAATTTGAAGAATTATTCATTTTAGGAAGCGCTGAAGAAAAAGCAGCGTTGATCAGCAGCATTCGAGGGTTGCTCCAGACCCGTCTGTCTTTTAAAATCATCCTCACCATTCGCGAAGAATACCTGGGGCAATTGTACGATTTTGAAAAAGTGATTCCGACCTTGTTTGATTTTCGCTTGCGCCTGGATCCCATGACGAACTCCAAGGTGAAAGAGGTGATGGAAAAATCCTTCGAGCAGTTCAACATTTTGTTAGAAGACCCAGCAGAGGATCGGATGGAGGAGATGCTCGACAACGTAAGTGCCGGAAAATCAGGCGTACAGCTGCCATATTTGCAGGTTTACCTCGATATGTTGTATCGGGAAGATTTTCGGCGCACTTTTAATCGAGCGCGGGAAGGGAATGAGTTGCCTTCGCTTGTTTTTACGCAGCAGGAAATAGAAGGACTGGGAAAGATAGAAAATGTATTGGACAAATTTTTGCAGGAGCAAGAGTCGGTCATTCAAAATGAGTTGAGTAAAAAATATGCCGATTTCCCAGCTCAAGCAGTGCGTCAGGTGCTCGATGCCTTTGTCACGGAAGAAGCCACCAAACGCCCCGTTCGTTTTCAGTATGAAGGCGAACAATTGAAGGTGGATGAGAAAATTCAAGATGTATTACCGCAACTCACTCCCGATGCCCTACAAGCCTGTCTGGAAGCGCTGGAGCGAAGCCGTTTGGTACGTTTTACAAGTGATAACATTGAATTGGCGCACGATAGCCTGGCGGATTTGATCGATAAACAACGCAGCGACCAGCAGCGGCAGCTCAATGAAATAAAGCGGCGCATTCAACACAGTTTTGAAGAATATAAAAAAGGCGGGCATTATTTGTCACGCCGACAACTCAGTTCGTTTGAAAACTATTTACCGCAGTTGCTCCTCGATGAAGAGGTAAAGGCTTTTGTCGAAAATAGTGAAAACCAACTGATTGCACAAGAACAAGAAAAACTGGAAAGCCAGCGCAAAGAGCTAAAACTCGCCCAAGAAAAACTCGCTACGGAGCGACGCTATCGTTTGTTGGTAACGGTCATAGCTATTGTAGCCATTGTTGCGGCTTTTTTTGCTTTGAAATTGCGCAGTACAGCCATTGACGCACAGGAGCGTTTAAAAAATCAAGTGGTGGACAATTATCGGAAAAGTGCGCAGGCATTGCGAAATGAGGGGAAATACCGCGAAGCGATTGGTTTGTTGCGCTCATCGGATACTTTAATTACAGAAAATGCTATTCAACAGGAACTCAGCGCGCTGGCAGATACACTGGCAAGGATCGCAAGCTATGTGCAGGAAGCCGATACCTTGACTAAGCAAGAGCAGGATACTTTGTTGCCTCAAGTCTTACTGCGCTATCAGTTTGCCAATCAATTTAATACAGATGCGTTTTTGCGAAATAAAATCACGCAAACACAAGCCGAGATTGAGGAACGTTTCAGCTATTATAAAGAAAGAGGTTTGACCCTTTTGAACTATGATGGATGCGATTACGCTTTACCTACGCTGCGCAAAGCATACCTATTGAATCCAAACGACGAGCGGGTGAATGCAGCATTGCGGCAATGTCAATAGAAAAAATAGTTGGCGAAGCCGCCACTTGTACTTTCAGTGCTAATCAAACCTGGGGATTTTTAAATTTCTAGTGTTTTATTTACTTTTTTATAATGATGAGACAAATATCATTTTGCTTCAATAATGCTTTTTCTACTGATAATCAATCTGTTTTATGGCGTGCGGCCGATGGCACCGTAAGTTGTTGGGATGCACAAGGAAATTTTAAAACATTCATTGGAATAAATGAAATATATGTTTATTGCGCTGCGTTTTCTTTAAAATAATTCTTTGCATTTGATAGGAATGGCACACGACTATTGACAGGCAATCAAGATGGCAAAGTGTTGGTTTGGAATGAGCAAGGTATGTTACAAAAGCAACTTGGCGATTCTGAATCCGAGATCATCTCAGTCACTTTTTCACCAGATGATTTGTACAGTTTAGCAACCTCAAAAAATGGGGATTGCAATCTTTGGGATGCACAGGGCAACTTGTTAATGAACTTCCCGGTAAGTGATAATCCTAAAATTCCAGTTACCTTTTCTTTTAAAGGGCAACATATTATTACAGTCGAAAATGACCACAAGACGATAAAAACCTACCCATTACCTTCGGTTATTTTTCAGCAACTAGTGACGCAAAATATTATCAAAAACGCCGATTTTCAACAATTTAAACAACACTATGGCATCCAATTCATTGGAGAAAATGAAACAAATAGCACGATCAAATAACGCCTAACAATTATCTTACACTTATTCAATGCCATTTGGCAATTATTAAAGTTGTAGCCTAACCAAACAGCAGGATTATGAATAGCATGCTACTTAGTTTGCTATTGGTATTATCGGCAATAGTCATGCACGCGCAAGAACAATGTTTTGAAGACCTGCGCAGCGAAGGAATTCATTTTTTGCAAAAAAGAAACTATCGCCAAGCCATTGACAAATTCATTGCCGCCCGCTTCTGCCCGGATAAACCGGAGCTAGATGACCTGGATTATTTGATTAAAAAATCGCAAAACAAATGGGTGTGGGAACTCGACCATGCGCTACAAACTGTCCGCAGTGCCGAACGCAAAAATCGCGTGCTGGTGGCACAATCTGATACCCTGCGGTATTACTTGCGAGGCGACAGCACTTATGAAGTTTATTTAAACAGCGGTATAATGAAATTCAGGCAAGGTGCATACCAGGAAGCGCTTTATGATTTTGCAATTGCCCGTTTTACAAAAGAAAATAAACTGGTTTTACAATGGATCAGCCAATGTCAGCTAGGATTACAGGCAGAACAGTTGGTGGCGCTCGGTCGGCTTTTTAGTGCAGAGACACTTTTTAAAAGTATCAACAGTTTGGACAGTTTGGATCATCGTGAACAACGATTGAAACAATTGAAAACCACACAGGAAAAATGGAACGCCACTATTAAAAATCGTAATTTAAAAAACCTTGACACACTTTATCTTATATATGATTTAAATTTTATTCCGGCAGAATTGGCGCACTTGAAAGCGTTACGGGCACTGTTTTTGGTGGAAAATGACCTGGGGCTTTTGCCATCGGAAAGTTGGCAAATCCTACAAAAATTGCCCAATCTGCAAGCGCTTGATTTAAGTGGAAATGAACTCTGGAAACTTTCAATAGCCGCGTGGAAAGAGCTCGGCAACATTGATTCGCTGCAAGCATTGGTGCTCAGCGACAATCATTTAGCACAGTTACCGCCCACACACTGGGAGGCACTACCTCAATTGACCCAATTGAAAATGTTGGATTTGAGTCGCAATGCCTTACAACTGCTTCCAACCATTCTAAATCAAATGACAAATCTTGAAACTTTATTACTCGTTGAAAATCAACTTCCTTTTGAATTTCATCACTGGGATTTTTTAAAAAAACTGCCCCATCTACACTTGCTAGATGTAAGGTTGAACAAGCTGCCGCCTGATACCATTCTGTACATTCGCAGCATCGTGCCGCCCGCATGTCAGGTCGTGGTAGATTGAAGTATGGATGGGAAATTTTTATTGAATGATGCGAACATCATCAGGGTGGCACCCTACACTTGTAATGTGTCACCCCGATGGGAATTGCGATTGATGCGATGCCTCGTGGTTGCTAAGGTTTATTTAAAACACAAAGCTTGTGAGCTTGATAAAAGTGCTGCCATTTTCAAAAAATAAAGCTATAATCGAACCCTAGCCTGCTTTTTCGTTGTGCATGGGGAAGGTAGCGATGGTATAATGTGAAAATTTCTGCTGACTTTTGAGCGGAAACGTGTATTGGCGCGTGAAGCTCGACAAGAAAGCGTTGAATTCTTCGGCGCGAATGTTGCGCGAATTGGTGCGAAACACGTAGCCAATGTGGTCAATGCTGCCGTCGGCATTCCAGAATACATGGAGGCGCACTTTCACGCCTTTGATGTCGAAGTTGATTTTTTTGGCATACTCTTCGATCCCTTTCATCATGTCGAGCCATTTTTCAAAAGCCATTTTCATGTCGTTGTTGCACACTTCGAGCAGCGTTTGGGCGTACGCTTGAGAAAGCGTTTCGTATGCCTGTTCGTTGCCGCCGAGTTGGAAAACGCGTGGCAGCGGTAAATTGCCGACCGGCGTTTGAGCCTGGGTAGTTGCCGCCAGTAAAAGCATCAGCCCGGTAAAAAGTACACTACATTTCATAGTTTTCGGAATTTTAACAAATTTAATAAAATGATATAGCGCTTTGGTAGATTCGATGAAATTTTAAGGAAAAAATAGTAGTTGATTATGTGACTTTAGACGCATTTTGTTGTCATAAGTAACGCAAAGGAGCGGGTTGCATTGTTATTGTTAAAGAAAAATACCCGAAAAACATTTTTTTATCGGAAAAACCAGTTAAAAAGTCGAAATATATACTTCAAGTGTTTACAAAATCTTAATTTGTATGGTATTATGATGATAGATCTATTTTTTGCGATTTTTGCCGGGTACGGATTTTTTCTTGGTTTTACGAAGGGCATTATCCGGACGGTGTTCACGGTGCTTTCATATGCCATCGGGCTGTTGGCAGCGTTCAAATTGTCGCCTGCGGCAACGCGTTTTCTGGAAACGGCACTGGGCAGCGAGAATCCATTGCTCTTTGTTGCTGGTTTTTTGATTGCATTCTTTGGTACTATGCTGCTTATTCGCTTCATTTCCAGAGCGTTATCGGAAGGTTTGGAAAGTGCCAATATCAACATTATCAACCAGGTTGCCGGTGGCGCTTTGCTGGCAGCGGTGCTTACTTTGCTGTACAGCCTGGTGTTGTGGTTTTTGGTAGAATCGCGGATTATAAAGGAGGAGGTGAAAGATACTTCGATGACGTATCCTTTTTTAATGGAATACCCAAAAGTAGCCTGGAATGCCTTGGGAAAAGTGAAGCCGGTTTTTATGGAATTTTGGGACAATACGGTCGATTTTATGGATCGTGTAGAAAAAGTGGGCATTGAAAAAACTGAGGGCGACCCGAATATTTACGACATTCCTGAAGACGAAGAAACAGCACCTGCTGATGATACCGACAATAATAGCGATGCGTCATACTAAAATTTTGCTCCCGCTTTTTACACTGGCAAGCGTACTGCATCTTCTCGGAGAATTGCTGCACCATCTGCCTTTGCAAAACTATACCAAACCTTGGCTGTTGCCATTGTTGGCAGCTTATTTTATTTCAAGTGTTCATTTTCGTTTTAATCGTTTCAATACGGCGATTTTTATAGGTTTGTGGTTTTCTTTCCTCGGCGATATATTGTTACTTTTTGCTGATGCGCGTCCATCTCTATTTATTTTTGGATTGCTTAGTTTTCTTATCACGCATTTTTGCTATTTGTTTGCATTCATGCGTTATTCGGGTGCGCGGCGCGGCTACGTCGTTCAACATCCCTGGATCGTGTTGCCTTTCTTGATTTTTTTGATTAGTTACAATGCTTTTTTAATGCCGGGCATTCCAGCAGATTTGTATGTACCGGTTATATTTTACAGCATCGCCATTATCGCCATGTCTTTGAGTGCGTTAAATCTGCAGCCCTTCATTCCATCAGCCGCTTTTATTGCGCTTTTCGTCGGTGCGCTGTTGTTTGTCGCATCGGACAGTATTTTGGCGTTTAATAAATTTCAAAATCAAATTAAAATGCCATATATTGGCTTCGTTATTATGTTGACCTACATTGCAGGACAGTATTTTATAACACAAGGAGCGATTCGCATTTATCGTAGTGCTCAATCATAAAGCTTACTCACCACCAAAATTTTAAATGCCTACGAAGGCTTTTATAGAATTTTTGCGGCTCATTTGAAAAAAAGCGCTCCTGAACGCTGCCGCAAAACCTTCGTTTTCTATACAAGTTCATCCCAAAAATTCCAATTATGAATCGAGACGGTGCAAATTTGAGTCTTTGGCAACAGGATATGCCAAATTATGAAAGTGTAAATCCGGTGAAAGCAAACCAGATTTACGATGTGTTAATTGTGGGCGCGGGCATCACGGGCGTCACGACTGCTTTTTTGCTGCAACAAGCCGGCAAAAGCTGCATCATTGCGGAAGCACACAACCCTGGTTTTGGCACAAGTGGCGGCACAACGGCGCATTTAAACACCATGCTGGACACGCCTTACAACGAAATCGAACATGATTTTGGCGAAGCAAACGCTCAACTCGTTGCGGAAGTTACCGCTGCAGCCATTCAACTGATTCAACATTTAAGCGCGCAATATCAAATTGATTGCGATTTTATAGAACGCGACGGATATCTTTTTTCGCAGAACAAAAAGGAAACCAAGGAGTTAGATAAAATCTTCGAAGCTTCAAAAAAAGCAGGCATTCCTATTGAATACGTTGACCACATACCCATTCTAGCCAATTTTGAAAAAGCAATCCGCTTTGGCGGACAAGCGCAATTTCACCCCATCAAATTTATACTTGGATTGCTCGCTGCATACGAACGCTTGGGAGGCGTGATTCAAAACAACTGCCTTGTGCAAAAAGTAAAAGAGGAGGAGGAAGGCATCCTTGCGGAAACTTCGCGCGGATCCATCCAGGCTCGGCAGCTCGTGTATGCCACGCACCTGCCGCCGGGCGTAAACATTTTTTCTTTCAAATGCGCGCCGTATCGCAGCTACGCGGTTGCTTTTGAAGCACCCGACACCGCGCATTTGGACGCCTTGGTTTACGATATGAAAGACCCCTACCACTATTTTCGAACACAGGAATTGAATGGCAAAAAATACCTGATTGTCGGCGGATTCGATCATAAAACCGGACATGAAACTCAAACCGAAAAGGTTTTTATACAATTGGAAGCCTTTGTCAATGCGTTATATGGCGTCTCAACAGTAGAATACCAGTGGTCTTCTCAATATTTTGAGCCGGTGGACGGCTTACCCTACATCGGGGCGATAGATAAAAACAAATTTGTGGCAACTGGCTTCAGCGGTAACGGCATCACCCTGGGCACTGTGTCTGCAATGGTGCTACGTGATCTGATTGTGCATGGACAGAGCCGCTATGAAAAACTGTTCGAACCGTCCCGGCTCAAGCCACTGGCGAGCCTGGGTACTTTTTTGAAAGAACAAGCTGCTATGGTGCAGCAATTTTTTGGCAAACGAGTCAGTGTTGGCAACCTAAAAGAATTGGTGGAACTAGCTCCCGACGAAGGTGCCATTGTAAAATATGAAGGCGAAAAAATCGCCCTGTACAAAGACGAGCAGGGGGGCATTCATGCCGTGAGTCCGGTTTGTCCGCATGCCAAATGCTTCGTAGCCTGGAATGACAGTGAAAGAAGTTGGGATTGCCCTTGCCACGGCTCGCGCTTCGACGTAGATGGAAAGGTACTGACGGCTCCGGCAACGCACGAATTGCCACAGATCGAAATCGAGCAGATTTCAAATGACGCCGCTCCACCGGGCAAGAGGGCTATGGAATAACAGAATCCCAAATTAATCTTTTGCGTTCAAGGTAAAAGTTGTAATTTTGAGACGCATCAAAAAGGGTACCTACAAACGATGTCCGATTCATCTTCCATCACTCATTTAAAGCAAAACGGTACGTATCGTCCTGCTAAATACATCGCTATTGCTGGCAATATCGGCGCAGGAAAAACGACGCTCTGTACCAAACTCGGCAGACATTTCAACTGGGATGTACACTACGAAACAACCGACGACAACCCCTACCTCAGCGATTTCTACCATGACATGCAACGCTGGGCGTTCAATCTACAAATTTATTTTTTGAACAGTCGTTATCAACAGATTCTCAATATTTTACAAGGAGATCATACGGTGGTGCAAGATCGAACGATTTATGAAGATGCCTTTATTTTTGCGCCTAACCTACACGCCATGGGGCTGATGTCCGAACGGGATTTTCAGAATTATTTCGATTTGTTCAAAACGATGTCCTCCCAAATTCAGCCACCCGATTTGCTCATCTACCTGCGAGCGAGTATTCCTACGCTGGTAGCGCACATCCAATCGCGTGGACGCGATTATGAAGGCAGCATGAGTCTCGATTATTTGAAACGCCTCAATGAGCGGTACGAAAATTGGATCGGTAATTATAAAGATGGTAAATTGTTGGTTATCAACTCCGATGATCTGGATTTTGAAAACAATCCGGAGGATATGGGGCGCGTGGTGGACATGGTACGAGCAGAGCTACACGGGCTATTTCTAGTGTAAACGCGATTTGAATGGCATCCCTGACGGTAAACAAGCTGCTGTGCGTTTCTGCTATCAGGCATCAGGCATCAGGGTTTGTGTGATACCCGCTTGGTATTAGCCACCGGTTTGGCTATGGTTTCCTTTTCGCCTTTCTGAACTGTTTCCACAGGTGTTTTGGTCGTTTTATTCACATTGTAATAATACAATCCACCAAAAAGTGCTAGGTGAAACAAAAAAGTGAGCATCAGCGCAATAGTGCGGTTTTGACGAGTACGAGCTTCAAATCGGTTGTTCATAGCGGGAGGGTTTTTATGAGATAATTGTCGATTGATGTTTTTGAAAAAGTCTTTTAAAAACGCGACAGCACTCCGAAATATTTCTATCAACGGTGTTAAAAATGTCTTAACACAAAATAAATTTGAAAATGGTGTTTAAAAAAAATAATACCCAACCTTCTTAACTTTTTAATCTAAAAAATTCCAAATGAGCAAAATCCTCGTCACCGGCGGCTGCGGCTACATTGGCAGCCATACCATTATTGATTTGATTGACAACGGCTTCGACGTCGTCTCTGTCGATAACCTCTACAACGCTGATGAAAGTGCCCTCGACGGCATCGAAAAGATCACCGGCAAGCGCGTCAAAAACTACGTGGTGGACCTTGTTGACCTCGACGCCACCAAAGCCATCTTCCAGGAAAATCCCGACATCGTTGGCATTATTCACTTTGCCGCTTTAAAATCCGTTGGCGAATCCGTAGAAAAACCTCTCCTCTATTTTCGCAATAACCTCAACAGTTTATTGAATATCCTCGACTGCATGTCGGAATATGCCGCCCCGCATCTGATATTCTCCTCCTCCTGCTCCGTGTATGGCAACGCCAAGGAATTACCCGTCACTGAAGACACACCTTTCCAGGAAGCGGAGTCGCCCTACGCCCGCACCAAGCAAATGGGCGAGCAAATCATCCGCGATGTGCTCCGCGGCACGCCCGCGCTCCAAAGCATTCTGTTGCGTTACTTCAACCCCGCCGGCGCGCATCCCAGCGCTTTGATCGGCGAGTCGCCCCGCAACGTGGCGAACAACCTCGTGCCCGTCATCACCGAAACTGCGATCGGCAAACGCCCGGAAACCGTCGTCTTTGGCAATGACTACCCCACCCGCGACGGCTCCTGCATCCGCGATTACATCCACATCATGGACTTGGCGCACGCGCACACCCTGGCATTGCAATACTTGTTGGAAAAACGCAACGAATCACCCGTCGAAGTCTTCAACCTCGGCATCGGAGAAGGCGTCAGCGTGCTGGAAGCTATCCATGCTTTTGAAACGTCCACCAGCGAGAAACTCAATTACCGCATCGGACCGCGTCGCCCCGGCGATGTCGTCGCCATCTATGCCAATAACGACCGCGCCGCCCAGCGCCTCCATTGGCAACCGCAGTACAACATAGAAGCCATCATGCAAAGCGCCTGGAATTGGGAAAAAGCGCGAAGCGCCAAAGGATAGGACACTGATTTTTAAGATAATTAGGATTCATTAAGATTTAAGTGATACTCAAAAAATACGTTTTTAATTTACGATTACAAAATTTTCTAGGTTCGCACCTGGAATATTAACAAAATGGGACAACACACCAGACAACAATAGCAACACGAACGACACAGATAACGCGGATCAACACGGAAAAAGCTAACAGCGTCCATCTGCGTAGGTCGCGTTATCCGCGTTCCAATTCTACGTGCTTTGGAAAGAAAAAAGGCGCGAAGCGCTAAAGGATAGGACACTGATTCAACTGAGAAGCTGTTAAAAATTAAGTTTTTCCACATCTAATAGCAAGTAAACGCACT
>CAZFBN010000124.1:0-16971 GCA_964517145.1 uncultured Saprospiraceae bacterium | reverse complement strand
TTCCTGAGGATGCTTCTCTTATATGTCAATCTTTTTAATTTTTAACAGCTTCTGACGCCGCTTTTTCTTAACTTCGGGGGGACATTTTTATTTTAACGAACCCATTTATAACATTATGAAAACCAACGCTCCCCGTTTTATCACTTGGTTGATTGCCTTCCTGCTCGGTTTAGGAGGCATCCTGGGTCACTATGGCATTGTTACCGGCTTTTTGGCTGCCAACGCTTTTATGCTGCTTATGATTGGCTTTGCCATCCTTGTGTTAGGTACTTTGTTTAAAGGATTGTAAACAACTTCAGCGGGACTTTTTTGCGAAAGTCCCGCTGGTTTTCATCATACAAAAACACAAAAAACCATGGCTGTAAATGCCCCACTTCGCCTTGCTTTTGAGCAAGCGCTTCGCGAATATTGGACTCGTCAATATTGCGCTTCTTTGAATGACCAAGAATTGGACGAACGTTTTTTACAAAACTTCTTGGTGGATCGCGACCAATTGCCCCAACTGCCTGCCAAAGTGCAGGAGGCGCATCAATATTATTATGAAAATGTAGAAGCACGTGATTTTGGCGTGGTTCGCCTGCATCGAGCGCCCATTGGCACAGCAGAAGTTTATGTGATTTATGTCACCACCGATGGCGACGACGGTTGGGTAGAATTGTACAGCCTGGAAGGTAAAGAATTGAGTGTCGGCAGGTTATACATTGAATTAGTTGGCTGGGGTACCAAAAGCACCATTCGTCCGCAGACTCAAACGCGCAGGTTTCCTTATTACCTCTCTGACCGCGACGCGCGCACGCTGTGGGGGAGCGATCCAAATAAAATTTGCCCGCAGAACAACTGGCAGGAAGCCAATAACCAGCTCAAAGGCACGTTTACGTTTAAAGATTTTATCGAAGCCTTTAGCTTTATGACAGAAGTCGCTTTTTTGGCAGAAAAAATGAATCACCATCCTGAATGGAAAAATGTGTATAACAAAGTAGAAATCACACTACGCACACATGATGTGGGCAATACGGTAACCAGCAATGACCGTCAACTGGCTGCTGCGATTGACAAAGTGTACGAACGATATAGATAAACCAGGCGAAAGTTGCTGGCAGCGCGCCAAGTGTTGTTAGCAATTTTCTACCACTTTCAGTATATAATTTGGATGAAATATTCTATCGCTACTATTTCCGAAATTGTTAATGGCAAGTTGCTACAATCCTCCCCCAATTACTCGGAAATTGAACACCTGCTGCTCGATAGCCGACAAATCGTTTTTCCTGCCTCGGCGTTGTTTTTTGCAGTGAAAGGCACCCGCCACAATGCGCACCAGTTTATTACACAATCGTATCAAGCCGGCGTGCGGAGTTTTGTTGTGAGTGAACAAGTTGATTTACAATCTCTTCCAGAGGCAAATATTATTTTGGTTGACAATACGCTGGAGGCGCTTCAACACTTAGCCACTTACCATCGTCAGCAATTTCAATTGCCCACCATTGGCATTACAGGCAGCAATGGAAAAACGATTGTAAAAGAATGGCTCTTCCAATTGCTGCGCGAAGACTACCACATCGTACGGAGTCCACGTAGCTACAACTCTCAGTTTGGCGTGCCCCTGTCGGTGTGGCACATACAGCCAGAACACGACCTCGCCATTTTTGAAGCAGGCATTTCACAAATGGACGAAATGGAGCGCCTGGCGAAAATCATTCGTTGTAATATTGGTATTTTTACAAATATCGGCGAAGCTCACGCTGCTGGTTTTCCATCTTTGAAAGAAAAGGTGCTGCAAAAAGCGAAGCTATTTGAATATGCGGACATTATTTTCTATTGCAAAGACCATGCTTTAATCGCAGATACGATAGAAAATTTGGGTAAAAAAATATGCTGTTGGTCACAAAAACAAAGCGCCGATCTTCAAATTTTACAAATTACGCCTTTTAAATCTCAGACACTCCTGGAAGGGATGTACAAAAATCAAAAATATCAAATCAGAATTCCCTTTACCGACGCGGCTTCTATTGAAAATGCCATTCATTGCTGGGCAATTTTGTTATACTTGTGTGTAAATGCTGAAGTGATCGAACGACGCATGGCGCATCTGGAGCCAGTAGAAATGCGGCTTGAGGTAAAAGAAGGCATTAACAATTGCATCATTGTCAATGATAGCTATAATTCTGACCTGACCTCGCTCACGCTGGCACTCAATTTTTTGGAACAGCAACGCCCCAAAACCAAGCGTACCCTGATTTTGTCTGACATTTTACAAAGTGGACAAGACACAGAAACACTTTACAAGCAAGTGGCAAATTTAATTTTGGAAAAAAAGGTCGGTCGCTTAATTGCCATCGGAGCGGAAGTATCCATATTAAAAAACAAACTTCCAAAAGAAATTGATATTCAATGCTTTAAAAATGCAGATGCGTTTTTTGCACAATTAGACAATAGCCAATTCCACGATGAAAACATTTTATTAAAAGGGGCGCGTCAGTTTGCTTTTGAAAGAATTGCGCATCGTTTAGAATCAAAAGCGCATAAAACCGTTTTACAAATCAATTTGCAAAATTTTATTCGGAATCTGTATTTGTATAGTCGCTACCTGCGTCCGGGTGTGCGTACCATGGTGATGGTGAAGGCAGCAGCATATGGGAGCGGTGGCACTGAGATTGCGCGTTTGCTGGAGTTTCAAGGCATACATTATTTGGCGGTAGCCTATACCGATGAAGGCGTGGAGTTGCGGCACGAGGGCATTCGCATGCCTGTGATGGTGCTCAATCCTGAAGCGTCAAGTTTCGATGCCATGCACCGGTTTCAGTTGGAGCCAGAAATTTATAGCTTACAATTAATGCAAGAATATGCCCATTTTAGCAAAATAAAAAATGACAGCGCTGCTTTTCCCATTCACATAAAGCTGGACACGGGCATGCACCGATTGGGTTTTGAAGAAGAAGATTTGCCAAATTTAATTTTGCTGATAAAAGAAAATCCTCAAATTCAAATAAAAAGCATTTTCACCCACCTGGCTGCCAGTGAAGCCCCTGAGCACGACGATTTCACTTTACAGCAACTGCATTTGTACCAAAAAATGTACGACACCATTGTCAATCAATTGAATTACAAGCCTTTGCGCCATGCACTCAATACCTCAGGGGTGCATCGTTTTCCTGATTGGCAAATGGACATGGTGCGTTTTGGCATAGGTTTGTACGGTTTGGACAATTATGTGGCGTTCAAAGAAACGTTGTTTCCCGTTTTGTCTTTGAAAGCGACCATTTCTCAAATTCATTATCTGGAAACAGGCGAATCAGTGGGGTACGGGCGGCGTTGGCGTGCTACACGCCCTTCTGTAATTGGCACTATATCAATTGGTTATGCCGATGGTTTGCGGCGTACCGCTGGCAATGGCAAGTTTTCGGTTTGGCTGCATGGCAAATTGGCACCCATCGTAGGCACGGTGGCGATGGACATGTGCATGATTGACCTCACCGACATTCCTGAAGCGCGGGAGGGCGACGAAGTGGAGTTATTCGGTGAAAATCAGCCGGTTAGAAATTTGGCAAAGGTGTATGATACCATTCCGTTGGAAATTTTTACCACCATATCTGAACGGGTCAAACGCGTGTATGTGCAAGAATAAGGCTGCAATAAGCTAAAAGCGATCTTTTGAAATAGACTGATATTCAATAATTTACAAAACGACAAATAAACAATTAAAAATATTCAATTACATAGAGGTTTTTGCAAACTGTCACTTATTTATCCTTTTTAAATATTAATTTTATTTATTTTTAAAAAGAGTTGACAAACTTATTTAGTTGTATTAATTTTGAACCGCATACCTACAATTTTCCATTCGAGCAAGAGAGGTTTCCCACAAAAGCTTTATTAACAAGGGCTTCAGTACTAATTTACACCACTCATTCACTCCGAGAGGCAAAAAACATTTAATCCGATTTAAACTTTTCTTATTGCACCATGCAATAAGTTGAAACACTATTATATCATTTTAAAAACCATTAGATATCATGGAAGCACAAGCTCAAACCCAAGCACCAGAAACGATGCCTACGGTGTTGGACAAAATTGTGGAAAACCTGAAGTCCGCATCCCAGGAAACACTGGAAAAATTCTTGGCTTTATTTCAAAACAATGCAGAACCTGCAGTGGCGGCTGAAACAGAAGCAGTGGCGGAAATTGCAACTGAAACTTCCGAAAACGGCGTAGAAGCTGAGACGGAGCAACCCGCAATGGAAGCTGCCGAGGAGACCACTCCTGAAACCGAAGCTCCAGCAAATGAAGAAGAAGTCGTGGCAGAGCCTACGACGGAGGAATTGCAGAATGAAATCAGCACGGAAACCTCAGAAAATGCAGCAATTGACGTACTGTTGAGCGAAGAAGAAATGGAACCAACTATGATGAGTGTGGAAGAGCGCAAATCAGCAGATTTTGAAATTCGCCTCGACGAAATTTACAGCATCCGCGTGGTAGCGAATGAAGTGGTGAGCAGCATTGAAGAATTGCAAAATGAAGTGGCAATGTTGCGCGGAAAAGTAGAAATGATGTTCACGCAGGAAGAATTGGAAGCCAAAGTGAAAGAAATAGTAACGGAGGCACTAAGAGAAAGGTTTGTTTGATTTCCCATAAGACCATTCGTCGGAAAGCCTTCTTTGCTATCATGCTCGGCAAGGAAGGCTCCGCTTTTTTATTGGGAAAGTTTGAAAATTTTAAAACAAAAAGTTAGCCGTTACACCCTTCCAAAAATAGCGTAACAAACAGCAAATACCAGCACCGTGAGCACTACGCCAACCATAAAAATATTGTAACAAATACGCAACTGTCGGTACTTTGTGCCGAGCGAACGCCCTAAAAAGAACAAGTCGCGCATGATGGCATTGTCCAGGCTTTTTTCTCCTGCTATTACATGCTGCATTCCTTCTTGATATTCCTGGAAAGTCATGCTATAAAAATTGCCAAAAAAGAAAAGATTGGAATCCCCGGCTTTAATGATTTCAGAAGGCGTTTGCCCCGTCATTTTGATCGGACGCGTTGCTAATGTTGCAAAAATCATAGAAACCAAACAACTAGCAATCAACGTTCCTATCGGATATACCAAGTATTTAATGTCTTGCATGTAAGAAGTGCCAAGCGGAATGGCTACGGTGATAATGAGCGCATTCACGCTCAACATGATATTGGCTTTATTATCAGCTAAGTTACTCAAATCCAAGTGATTACGCAGGGAAGTTTTAAACATCATCTGAGCGCTGCGGCTATCGCCGATAGAGACGATTGGTATGCCTCTTTCATCCGCTTTGACTTGCGTTTTTTTACTTTTTTTGACAATTTTTTTCAACTGCTTTCGATTGGCTTCTTTTTGTGGCTCAAACAATTGCCGGGCTGCCGGTGTAAAATACTGATGCGATTTTAAAAAATCATAATTGACCTGATACCATTCTTCATCATTGTACTGCTGTTTTAAAAAATGCGCCCACTCATGCCGCAAAGCTTCAGTAGATTCCAAATAATGGTCGCTGGCAAGATTTACATAATCGGCATCTTTAATGATTTGCTCGGTTAAATGGAGCGGATGCGCTTCTAACGCCGTTATATCAATGCAATGCAGCACTTTTTGTAATTGCTCCGCAGGATAATGTTGTTCTGTCAAAAAACCTTTAGCAATTTGGTGACTCACCGGTTCATGGTCCTGATATGTTTCTGTAAAACCCGTGTCATGCAGCAAGCAAGCCAATTCCAACACTTCCCGCTCTTGCGCTGGCAATGCCTGCACGTCCGCTAATTGCAAGGCAGCATCCCGCACTGCAAACGTGTGCGCCAGGTTATGATATTTATGATGCTTGCTCAATTTTTCATTTAGCAGGGCAGTTACAAACTCTTCCGTTTTTAGTACAATAGCACTTTTGCTCATATTGATTGGGTATAACGGTCTAGCGGTTAAAGGCATTTATCGAATTTCAAATATCAAAACTTCTCCATCTTCCCATCCTTCATCACCATTTTCACCCGGCGAATATCGGAAATATGCACATCGGGCTTTCCTTGCACGGCAACTAAATCTGCTAAAAAACCAGGTTGAATGTTCCCCAGTTTGTCCAGATGAAAAACCTTTGCGTTCACCGAAGTCACCGAGCGCAGCACCTCCAGCGGTTGCATGCCATATTCCACCATCAATTCCAGTTCGCGTGCATTGTCGCCGTGTTTAAAAACACCGACATCGCCACCGGCAACAATCGTAACGCCGCTTTCCAACGCTTGTTTGACGCTGGCTCGCTTCTGCCGGATGCGCTCTGGTTCTTCTTCGCCCAAGCTTTTCTTCCAACCGCGATATTGCAAAACAGCATCGCCCGCCGCAATGGTTGGACACAAAGCCACCCCGCGTTCTTTCATCAGGTCAAAAATTTCTTTTGTGCCGCCGTCGCCATGCTCGATGGTTTCTACTCCTGCCAAAATCGCGCGCCGCATGCCTTCTGCCGTTGCTGCGTGTGCCACCACCGGACGACCGCTGCTTTTGGCGGTTTCTACCATCCATTTTAATTCTTCCAAAGAAAAAGTAGGCATCGCTTGATTGTTCAAACCCCAGCGATAATCGGCATATACTTTGATGATGTCAGCGCCTTTTCCAATTTGATCGCGCACCACTTTAACCAGATTATCCAAGCCATCCGCTTCCTCCGCACCGAGCGGCACCTGCACATTGGGCGCAAAGCCTTTTGGACCGTAGCTTCCTGTGGCGACAATTGCCCGACCTGCCACCAGCATCCTGGGTCCTGGAATCAAGCCTTTTTCGATTGACATTTTAATGCCAACATCCGCATAATCTGCGCCTTCCGAGCCTAAATCCCGAATGGTGGTGAAGCCCGCCAGGAGCGTCTCGCGCGCATGCACGGTTGCACGTATCACCCGTTCTGCCTGCGATTCCCGAATCACCTGGTCATCCCAGGATACTTCATTGTACGGATGTAATAAAATGTGTGCATGCCCTTCGATCAAGCCCGGCATCAGCGTGGATCCTTGTAAATCAATTACTTTTGCATTAGCAGGCGCTTGAATATTTTTGCCAACTGCCTTTATCAAATTGTTTTCTACCAACACAGCCCATCCTTCGTGCATGGTTACGCCATCAAAAACGCGGTCGGGGCGAAGCAAAATGCTTTGACAAAGCGCTTTATAATTTAGAACAAAACAAAATATTATAATAAAAAATCTCATCCTTTATCAATTATAAAAATACAGCTTTTCAAATATATTTTATTTTCAAATTTCTACTTTCGCCGTTTCAATATAGGATTTGGCGTATGCTTCGAGCAGCGTGCCCAATTGCTGAGTCACTTTGCCTACTTTGCCATCGCCGATGATTTGGTCGCCCACCTGCACAATCGGCAACACCGCTTTGATCGTGCTGGTTATAAAAGCTTCTTTCGCCATTTGTAATAATTCTAAAGGTACATCCTGCTCTTCTACTTGAAAATGCGCACGCGCAATATTCAGTACGTTTTTGCGCGTGATGCCGCGCAGCACCTCGCTTCCAGCGGTTATAATCGTATCGTCCGGCATGACCAGAAAAAAATTAGAGCGCACAGCTTCCCGGATTAGACCATTGTCATGGTATAAAATTTCAATACAACCTTTTTCTTTCATTTCTGCATTCAAACGAATACCCGTTACATAATTAATGGTTTTGGCTTCGGGCAACTCCCGTTTATAGCCATACAACAGCATTTTAGCGCCTTTTTCATACGAAGGAATATTTGGCATGGGGTGCTCGAGTATTAACAGATTGGGATTCAACGGGGTATAACCATCCTCCGCGTAGCCGCCTGTCAGCACCAGTCGCAAACCCGCCTCTGGCACTCCGTTGATGTCCACCAACTCATGAATCAATTCTTTCATTTCAGAAGCGGAGTAAGGAATTTCCAACTTCATCCATTGCGCCGAATTAAAAAAACGCCCCACATACGCATCCAAAAACATAGGCACGCCCTCGCGTACCAAAAAATAGTCAAAAATGCCGTATCCGCGCAGGATAGCAAGGTCATTCACTTTTAATGCTGCGTCAGAGGCACTTACAATTTGCCCGTTGATATTGTAATAGCGAATCATGGCGAGGATTTTTTTACAAACTTACTAAACTGTTTGCAAAACGTCTGAGATTCTGTCAACTCAATCGATTTAATACAGTGGTACAAAAAAGTTTGACATTCCCTCCCAGCAACAATTGGAACGCGAACGACACCGTATAACGCAGATGACCGCTGCGATTCTGCGAAATCTGCGGGCGTTTTTACGCGCTTTTTTGTCGCAGGCAAAAATTTAAGTCAATTTTAAATAATTTCTAATTATTGTTCCAGCATATTAAAAATATTTAAATTTTATTATCAAGATAAAACAAAAAAAGGCTCCCGCAGCCGCGCCACGAAAGCCTTGTTCTTTAAGTTGAAGGATTGAACCGCTCCGCTCCTTATCAACCTTTCAACCTTAATATCGGTAGTATTCCGGCTTGAACGGACCTTCTTTCTCCACGCCAATGTATTCGGCTTGCTTCTCATTCAATTCTTCCAGTTCCACACCGATTTTTGCCAGGTGCAAGCGTGCTACTTCCTCATCCAAATGCTTGGGCAATACATACACTTGATTTTCGTACTTATCTGCATTTGTCCACAATTCGATCTGCGCCAAAACTTGATTGGTAAAGGAGTTTGACATCACGAAGGAAGGGTGACCCGTGCCGACGCCCAAGTTCACCAGACGACCTTCCGCCAACAAAATAATATCCTTACCATCAATGTTAAACATATCTACCTGCGGCTTAATATTTACTTTCGTGCTGCCGTAGTTTTTATTCAGCCAAGCCATGTCAATTTCATTGTCGAAGTGACCGATGTTGCATACGATGGTCTTGTCTTTCATCATTTTAAAATGCTCGGCAGTCACGATGTCGCAGTTACCCGTAGCCGTGATGACAATATCCGCGCGCGGAATCGCATTCGACATTTTCTTTACTTCAAAACCATCCATTGCCGCCTGCAGAGCACAGATCGGATCAATTTCGGTCACAATCACGCGACAGCCCGCGCCACGCAGGGACGCTGCCGTACCCTTGCCCACATCGCCGTAGCCCGCTACCACTGCCACTTTGCCCGCCATCATAATATCCGTACCGCGACGGATCGCATCTACCGCCGATTCTTTACAACCATATTTATTGTCAAATTTCGACTTCGTCACCGAGTCATTCACATTGATCGCCGGCATCGGCAGGGTGCCTTTTTTCATGCGCTCGTACAAGCGGTGCACGCCGGTGGTCGTCTCCTCGCTCAAGCCGCGAATACCTGCCACCAGTTCAGGATTTTCATCCAACACCATATTCGTCAAATCGCCGCCATCGTCCAGGATCATATTCAACGGTTGCCCACCCTCGAACGCGTATAAAGTCTGCTCGATGCACCAGTTGAATTCTTCTTCGTTCATACCTTTCCAGGCAAATACTGGGATACCCGCCGCTGCAATCGCCGCCGCCGCGTGGTCTTGCGTGGAAAAAATATTGCAAGAAGACCAGCTTACTTCAGCGCCCAATTCTACCAATGTTTCAATCAAAACCGCCGTTTGAATTGTCATGTGCAGACAGCCCGCAATCCGCGCGCCTTTCAGCGGCTTGCTCGCGCCATAGCGTTCGCGCAATGCCATCAAGCCCGGCATTTCCGCCTCTGCCAATTGAATTTCCTTGCGGCCCCAGTCCGCCAGGTTGATATCTTTTACTTTGTACTTCAAGGTATTTTCTACCACTTGCATGAGAATTTTTTTTAATTGTTAATTCTTGATTATTAATTGTTTTGCAGGCAATCAGCAATAGACAATAAACAATTAACATTTTTCAAGCCGCAAAGGTAAGACTTTCTCCCATGTTTTTCAATCTGATACGAAGGCTCTTTTTATAATTTATTGATTTTGAACTTAAAATGACGATTAATTTTTATGGTTTTTAATAAAAAAATTGCCTCCCGATTTTTTAATACAAAATCGAGAGGCAGTTCAATTTTCTTTTTTTAAAAGACAATACGAAATTAGGAGCGTTGCACCGTATGCCAAAAGATATGCTAAAAAATGCTGTTCTACCAAATTTTTAGTAATAACGTAAATTATGGATTTAGCTGCGCTAAATCGGTGTTTTTTTACCACCTTAGGCAACTAAGGAAATCTAGCAAATTTTAAAGGTTTACGAAATCGCATCTACTCGTTCGACCCGCTACCTGTCATTGTTATCCTTCCCAGCGTTGCGGAATATTATATTCTTTTACTTCAGAAGCGGTAGGTTTGTAATGGTGAATAAAATTGAGTAACGATTGTAAGTCATCGCTAAATTCTAAATGATAATCGGCGTGTAATTTCTCCGCTTTTTTTAATAAAAAAACAGTGCGCCGCAATATGTAAGTAGCTAGTGTATCAGAACGATCTACCGAAAATTGTTGTAAACGAGGGTAATACAATTTAAAAGTTTCATTCAGCAGAAAAATCGTCAGCGTTACTTCACTCAATTTATCTTTTGTAATTTTTACATGCTCCGTGATACGCGCATTGAGTGATCGCATTGCCATCATCAAATTGCCGGGGGTGAAATAATAACTTTCCACCGCTTTTAACTCCTTGCTAATGAATTCTTTCACGTCATCTACGCGCTCCTCAACAGTAGATTTCGCTTCTAATAATTCAAATTGCAACTGCGCGATCAAGATTTTATCTTTAGCAATCAAACGCAACAGCAACTTATCTTTTCGATCTGGCGGCATGCGGCGAATGGCGGCGACAAGGTCCGGATTTATTTTTGGCATTTCAGTAAACTTATACTAGCCAAAATAAGGCATTCTTTACAAAATGCAAAATCTTATTAAAATTTAACCCTCCTTTGCTTTTGCATCGCTCTGACGGTCACTACGATGAGCGTTAAAATTGTTAATGGAATGACAAACCACATCATGGCTGCATCAAATAACTGTAATGCGCCGTGCTTGGTAGAAGACAACACTAAATAAGTAGTATAAGCAATGTAATAACCCAGAAAAACGAAGCCTTCCCAGCGGGCAATGAGGTTGCCGGTAAAAAAGATAGGCAAGCAAGCAATCGCAACGGCAATCATGACCGGAATATCAAATTGGAGCGCAGCCAGAGAGACGGGCAAACCATCGGGTGCGACAATCGCAGAAAGTCCCAAAACCGCCAGGATGTTGAAAATATTGCTGCCTACCACATTGCCCACCGCAATATCGCGCTCGCCACGAACGCTGGCAATAATCGAGGTAGCCACTTCCGGCAGCGACGTACCCGCTGCAACAATGGTCAAACCAATGATTAAGTCGCTCACTCCCAGGTCTTTAGCAATAATTATAGCGCTATCCACCAACCAACGCGAACCCAGCACCAGCAACGCCAATCCTCCGATGACGAGTACGAGATTGAATAGCCACTGAGCTGCGGTGAAAGGCTTGCCGTCGCCATATTCCTGCTCGTATTCTTCTTTGACGAGTTTACTTCTTTCTTTTTGGCTTTGCAAAATCAAGAAAACGGTATAGCCAATAATTCCAGCGAATAAAATGCCTCCCTCTATCTTCGAAATATTACCGTTCCACCCTAATGCTAAAGTGAGCAAGGATACGACAATCATAATGGGTACATCCAACTTAATCAATTGTTGATTAACGAGAAGCGGCACAATCAATGCACAAGCACCTAAAATAAATAACACGTTGAAAATATTGCTACCTACTACATTTCCCAATGCAATATCTACATTGCCACTCAAACTTGACATCACGCTTACGGTCATTTCTGGAGCGCTTGTACCAAAGGCAACGACTGTTAAACCAATTACGAGCGGAGAAATTCCAATAGCAGCTGCCAATTTAGATGCGCCACGCACCAATGCTTCCGCGCCAATTACCAATAAAATCAATCCGGCAATTAAGAGTAAGATGGTCATTCGTTTTGAATTTTGCAGGAAAGATAGTAAAGATATTTAAAATAAAAGAACTTAATACACTGTAACAATAATTACTTGAGTTTTTGCCTGCGGCAAAAGCGCTTAAAAACGCCCGCAGATTTCGCAGACTTTCGCAGAACCTATTGCCGTAGGCAATGTTTCTGTGGTTTTCTGCGAGATCAGCGCGATCTGCGGGCGAACTCAAATCCAAACTTTTCCGCTCCGCAGGAGTCCTTTGGACAGAAAAAACTTAAATAATTTTTGTTACAAAGTACATAATATATTGACCTTGTTTAAAATTAAGAAAAAATATAAATATCAGCCTCTGAATGAGTCATTTTTGCAATCTGCCACAAAAACACGAAGGCACAAATTTTACACAAAGCTTCGGGAGATTTAGTGTTTTTTTTCCAAAGGAATCCCTTCGGGAGTGCCTTCGTGGCGAAATTAGATGCTTTATCAACAATATCAATTCATATATTAAATAAAATCTTTAATTTTAAACAACTTCAATTGTAACAAAAGTTATTTAATATTTTAGCTTAAGCGGATTCACTTTCGCATAATGACGCTGAAACTTGAGTCGAGCGTCGGAGAGGTTAAATCGTCAGTTGATTTTGATTTGTTGATGCGAACGTTCTTTGAAATAAGTCAACACTTATCCTGGCTCGCATCATGACAAAGCCCTTGCCGATGAACAAGATTTGAAGTTTTTAAGAACGATTGACTCAAGAGCAACAGCAAGACAATCGAACCAAAGCTTTCAAACGGGTCGTCATTGAACATGCCATAGCCGGACTCAAAGGTAGGCGCATTGTTAAGGTGAAATAGTCAATATGTAATCTGCCTGTTTTGGTAAATTTGAGATGCGATCATTAAACACCCAAAACAAGATCAGACCTTGTGACTACTTCAATTTAGATTTGAAAAAACAGCTCAACGAACTTTCTTGGCGGGAGGATGCAACATCTCCGCTTGTCACCCCTAGTCATTGTTGCTTGAAAGGGATTGCCAATCGAAGATGTTGCAGATACTTGAAAATACCAACTTTCAGATGAAGTTTTGTCTATTTTAAACGTCATTTATTCTTGCCTTACCTTCAATCCGCCATAGCTCACACGAGCAACGATGGTACTGCGAGCGTCCTGCTTGCCTACGTACCCTTTCACTTCGTGGCTGGAGCCTTTTTCAATTTCATACGAAATATCCATCGCCGCAGGGTAGGCAATGCCTGCATAATTAGAGGAGGCGTCCATTTTAAAATTGGCGCCGTCTTGCACGGTAATTTTAAAATCAGAATATTTTCCCAACAGGTTCACATTCGTGAAATCTTTATTTAACAAGCCCACCGAACAGCCGCCGTATTGCATGTTGACATCCAGCAGGTTTTTCAGTTGATCCACATTTACTTGGGTGTAACTGGTTGCTACAACCACGCTTTCTGCCGAGCCAACGCGGAAGTTATCGTATTTTCCAGTGTTGCGCAGCTCGCGAACGGACAGGATTTCGTACGTATCATATTTTGTATTGCAACGAATGTTAGCAACTTTTTCAAATTTTACTTTGGGTGAATACTTGCTGGTAATTTCGACATCGCGCACCTCGCCAAAAGTCATGCTGGAATAGCTCAGATCGGCGGTGACATTATTTGCTTTTACCAACGACCCATTTCCGTAGCCCAATACCACTTTTGCATTATTATTTACCCCCTGCATTTTGATGTTACCATATTTTACATCCACATTCGCAACTCCCTCGATAGCAGCCACATACGCATCACCGTATTTATTTGCAAGTTCTAAATTGTTCGTTGAGGGCATGTACACCTCATAATTGATTGAATAATCGCTTCTGTTTTCATTGTTCCAACCCCAATAGCCCCACCAATTGCCTTTGCTTGTCTCGATGAGCGTTTCCGCTTTGACGTAGCCTTCGCTGTTGACAAATTTTATATCAATTCGATCAAACACTTTCTGCGCGGTGCTTTCGCTGGAGGCATTTACAATGATCGTCACATCTACTTTCACCC
Source organism: uncultured Saprospiraceae bacterium (assembly GCA_964517145.1). Classification (GTDB taxonomy): domain Bacteria; phylum Bacteroidota; class Bacteroidia; order Chitinophagales; family Saprospiraceae; genus JADJNW01. The sequence goes on along the minus strand of CAZFBN010000124.1, from coordinate 2,968 downwards.
GATTCTTGTCCCAAGTTTTCACATCAATCTTTCCGTACTTGTTGTAGAGGGCTGTTGTACCGTTTTTAGTAATATCAAATTCTTTTTTTATTACCTTGGTAAACTCCCTTTTTTCACCGTCGCCTGCCTTGACAACACTGCTGACCGCGACCAGCAGGAGCAACGCAAGGCTCCATTTATATACTAATTTCATCATCCTCTTGATTTTGTTTTGTAGAATCCTTTTTTGCTGCTTGAATGCGTTCGAGTACTCGTTCTAAAAGACTAAGTTTGATTTGATAACTTTTTATAAGGTTGGCAACAATCTGCTCCTCGGCGCCTTTGGGAGCGCGTGCCAATTCTTTTTCTAATTCTGCCATGGCTTTGTCCACGGCTTTTAAGTCTTCAAAAACCGTTTTATCACTGGTTTGCGACGATACCTGCTGGGCTTTTTCTTTGATTTGCGCATCATAATAGCGCACCATTTCAGCATATTCCGGCGAGATGTCTTCCAAAGAAGCAACGGTAGCCACCTCTTGCACCTGATTTTTCATATAATAAATACCTGCCGCTGCGCCAACTGCCAAAAGTAACAACACTGAAGCTGCTGCACTCAGTACCCGCCGAATGCTGACAAGATTGAACGCGCGCTGTTTTTGTTGCGGATGCAATGTTTTGTCAATCTCCGACCATACACGGAAGCTCGGCGTTGCGGTATCAAAAGCAGCTCGATTAGCTTGGATAAAGTATTCTAAATCAGTTAATTGCTGTTGTTGATTCAATGCTTTTTCAATGCCCCCCCACACGCGGTCGTTTGGTTCGGCAGTATTGAACGCTTCCCGCTTAACAGAAATAAAGCCCTCCAATGATTCGCAATCATCCACGTTGCGTAGTTGTTGGTCAATTTTTGACCAAAGGCTATGGTCGGGCTCGGCAAGGTCAAATGCGCTGCGATTGGTAGCAAAAAATTGTTCCAGTGTTTGTGACGGAGCACCAAGTGCTTGGTCTATCGCCAGCCAGATGTGTTCACGTGGCTGCGCCATGTCAAATTGTGCTTGATTGTCGTGGATAAAACGTTCTAAATTATCTTTATTCATCACCTCTTGATTTTGTTGCGCCAAATAATATTCGGCGTCTCGTCGTGCCAATTTTCAATCGGCAAAAACTTTACTCTTCTTCAATTGCTAAAGCATTTCGCGCAATTTGCTTTTCGCGCGGCTAAACTGGGATTTGGAGGTAGCCTCCGTTATGTTTAAAATTTCAGCAATTTCTTTGTGATCGTACCCTTCCAGCATATAGAGGGAGAAAACCACTCGATAGCCATCTGGCAATTCAAACAAAGCGCGATTAATTTTTTCAACCGTCAAACCGATGTACTCTTCATCGGGCTTTTCCTCTTCCTTCAGCATGTAAATTTTGTCATCCAATTCCTCCAGTTGAACGCGATTGCGCTTGAGGAAGTTGATACAATTGTTCAGTACGATGCGTTTGATCCAAGCCCCAACGGACGATTGGAATTGAAACGTATCCAGTTTGGTAAAAACGTCAATGAATGAAGTTTGCAAAATATCTTCCGCGTCCAATTCATTTTTTACCATGCGAAGGCAAACGTTGTACATCGCTTTAGAGTACAATTTGTACAATTCAAACTGAGCCTGGCGATTGCCTTGTTTGCACTTCTCAACGATGTCCCGATGCGTGCTAGCGTAATCCAAGTTGGTCATTTTTCTCATTTAGAATGGACAATAAAGCAACAAGAGGGTTGCATACAAATGTTAAAAAAATTCTAAATTTTGCGTTAAGGCTTGACTAAATTTTAGACAGAAGAAAGAATATCAAACGACTAGAAAATCGAGAAAAGAGGAAAGGTTCAAAGCTATCTTGCCTCAAACCTTAAATGAAAAAAATTTCAAATTTAAAATATTTACCGCCCCATATGCACCAACAAAATACTCACATCTGCCGGTGTGACCCCACTGATGCGGCTAGCTTGACCAATGGTGCGCGGCTTGATTTTATTGAGTTTTTCGCGGGCTTCCGCCGAAAGCGAATTTAATTTGGTGTAATCAAAATTTTCCAACAGGCGTACTTCTTCCAGGCGATTCATCTTGTCCACCATTTCCTGCTCGCGGCGAATGTAGCCTTCATATTTTAGATTGATTTCTGCCAGTTGCGCAAATTCAGTATCATATTGGCTTAAATCCTGACCTAAAAAGGTCAAAGCCTGCCGCAATTCCGCCAATTCAATATTCGGGCGCAACAAAATCCCATCCAGTTTCACTTTCTGCCGAATGGGCGAACTGCCTTTGCTTTCCAAAAAGCCATTGATATCATCGGGCGATACGCTCGTTTCCTGGAAATATTTTTCAATTTTTTTAGCAGCGGCTACTTTTTCATTCACCCGTTCCATGCGCTCCTCCGCGCCACGAATGCCCAATTGCTGCGCCAATGGCGTCAAACGCACATCGGCATTATCCTGCCGCAGCAAAATGCGATACTCCGCCCGCGAAGTAAACATTCGATACGGTTCTTTCGTACCTTTATTCACCAAATCATCAATCAAAACGCCAATGTAAGCCTCCGAACGCTTTAAAATAAAAGGCTCCAGCTCATTGATGGCTTGATGCGCATTGATACCGGCAATCAAACCCTGACTTGCGGCTTCTTCATAACCCGTGGTTCCATTGATTTGACCGGCGAAAAAGAGATTTTTAACCAGCTTCGTTTCCAGCGTCAATTGCAATTGCGTCGGCGGAAAGAAATCATATTCAATCGCATAGCCCGGTCGGAACATTTTTACATTTTCAAAACCCGGCACTTTTTTCATTGCCTTGTACTGCACGTCTTCCGGCAGCGAAGTAGAAAATCCATTCACATAAATTTCAATCGTATCCCAACCTTCGGGCTCTACAAACAATTGATGGCGCTCTTTATCGGCAAAGCGATTAATCTTGTCCTCAATCGAAGGGCAATAGCGCGGACCCAAGCC
>CAZFBN010000123.1:0-17040 GCA_964517145.1 uncultured Saprospiraceae bacterium | reverse complement strand
AACAAATCATTTGCTATGCTTTTTATTTTTCAATCCCCGAACTCACGTTAAATTATTTTAATTTTTGTTTTTTTAAAACAAAAAAGTGTAATTTGTGGCGATTTCAAATCAAAAACATACATTTATGTCTGTAAAGCCTATTCCTGACGGCTATCACACGATTACACCTTATTTGTTAGTAGAAAATCTAACAGATTATATTGCTTTTTTGGAAAAAGCGTTTGACGCAAAAGATGTCAGAGCCAATGCAATGTCTGATGGTATCATCACTCACGCGGATTTGATGATCGGCGATTCGCACCTGATGATCGGCAAAGCCAATGAAGACTGGAAACCCAATGCTACGATGATTTACCTGTACGTGCCCGACACGGACGCGACGTATCAGCAAGCTTTACAGGCGGGCGCGACTTCAATCATGGAACCTGCCGACCAATTTTATGGCGACCGAAACGCTGGTGTGCTTGATTTTGCTGGCAATCAATGGTGGATTGCAACGCATGTGAAAGACGTATCACCTGAAGAAATGCAAAAACGAGAAGAGGAACGCTATGCCAACCAACAATAATTATTACATTTGATACAAAATGGTACATGAATGTGCAACTGATATAAAACTACATTTTTACTTTTAAATCCGATGCAAACTTTAACGGAACAAGTTCGGGAAACCTCGCTCAAAGCCCTATCAATCAAACTGTTAGGTCTGTTAGCTTTGCTGGCGCTGCCCTTCATTTTGCTGATTCGGGTTGCCGTTTGGTTTCATGAACAATATCATGTTTTTGCCTGGATGAGCATCATTTTTGGGGCTTTATTTACCGCTGCCGTGTTATTTTTATATGTAAGTTATTTGCAACATCATTTAATTAAAAAAACATTTACACCCAAAATTTTACAACGCAATTATGCAGTTGCTTTAGCGATTGTAATGATTTATTGTGCCAATGGCGTGTGGAGCATCTCTGCTGCCAATGTAAAAGAAACTGCCGTCAAAGCAGAATTTCGCAGCCTGCATCCGATTTTACGCCTGAGTATCAGCACTTTAGTTTTACTCGAAAAAGATTTGATTCTGACCGACGCTGAACGAAAACCAGAAGATTATCAGCAATTAGGATTAGGCTCCAAACGGCACTCCTTACACTATAAACAAAGCAGCGGCTACGCGCACGCGGTGGACATTCGTACCAAAGGGCACGGCTGGATGCGTAACAAATTGATTCAGAGTTATTTTCAATTAATGGGTTTTAATACTTTGATGCACAAAGGCACGGCGGAGCACCTGCATGTGTCCCTGAGTAGCGTGGATACGGAGGGGATCTGAAATGAAATATTGCTGTCAGCAATCAAAATGCTGACAGCAATATTTCATTTTTACTACTTCTTTATGATATCTCCTTCAAATAATAATTTCACATTGGGATCCAACACAATCTTACTTGGCATTTTATCTGATTTTATCGAAAAGGTAGCTTTACTTTTGTCTATATTAAATGTCTGAATGACAGGCTTTTCCGCATTTTCATAATAAACCGCAACCTCCAACGGAAATTGAAAAGTAACGCCGCTTTGCATTTGAGAAATTTCTAATATTATATCTTTTGCTGCATTATTATAATTCCAGTTAAGTTGTAAAGTGGGCTGCCCGGCTTTGAAGAGCCATTGATTGAAAAAAGTATCCAGTTTTTTACCGCTTATTTCTTCCATTACTTTTTGAAAATCAGCTGTTAACGCATTACTAAATTTATATCGATCATAATACGTCCGTACGCCTTTCCAAAATGCCGAATCACCCACCTCCTGGCGCAGCATATGTAATATCCAACTGCCTTTTTGGTAAGAATTGGTGTTTAAAACCCGGTTATAATCTGTAATGGTGGTGTCAACAACTGGCTTCGAATCTCGTTTATTGTAATTGATAACTTGTTGACGATCAGCCAATAATTCTTGTTTTGCCACATCCACGCCATGCACACTTTCCTGGTATAAAATGGTAAAATACGTCGCAAAACCTTCACTCAGCCACACATGATGCCAGTTCGCTTCTGATGCAGTGTTGCCAAACCATTGGTGCGCAATCTCGTGCGCAATAAGCCCCTCGTCATCGCGAGAGCCACTAACTGAATTTTCAAAATAAAAAATATTACTTGCATTTTCCATGCCGCCGTAGCGCGTTTTCGATTGCACATTCGCCAGCTTTTGATAAGGATACGGCGCCACATTTGTAATAAACCAGTCGAGCACCTGCACCGCCAGCTCATAATCATAAAAGCCTTCCTTTCGATTTTCAGGGAAAACCCAGCTAGTAACCGGAATATTATGCGTTTCGCCTGCCAATTGCACTGCAAAAGGCGCAGCACCAATCACCATCACCTTGGTCGGCAGTACGCCCGTTTCACGCCAGTGATTGATTTTCAATCCATTATCTAAATTAGTTTCTTCTATTTGAATGCCATTAGCAATGACTTGCAGATCATCAGGTGCGGTCACAATGAATTCCACCGAAGCCTTGTCCGAAGGATGATCCACCGTTGGCAGCCAATGGTGGGCGCGGTTGGGCCAGTTATCGCCAAAGAAAGTTCGGTCGCCAAATTTATTTTTGTCAATAATCAAACCATCCGCCGGAATACCTTGATAATCAATTTGAAAGGTATGTACATCACCTGGCTTAGTTGTTCTTTGCAATTGAATGAGGAGGGATTCGGCAACATGTTCAAACTGAAAATTGTGCCCGTTTTCGGAAACAGCGCTCACGGTCATGCCCTTGCCGGTGGCGTCTTTTTTCACCAAGTCCAGCACGACCTGGTCAGTTTCATCTTTGAAATGCACGGTCACCAACGCAGAACCTTGAATACTTGGCGACTCAGCATCCAATTTTAAGCTAAAAACATAATGCTGCACGTCCATCGTTTGCAGCCGCTGCTCGTGCTTTTGAGCAAAACAGGTCAATGGAACGACGAACAACACGATCAGGGTCAAAAAAACACAAGGTTTCGACATCGTAAAACAAAGCTTTGTGTGAGTTTGAAAATCAATGAATTACGTTATAAAATGTACGTTTTGCAAGATATAGTATGACGCGAATTTAATTTTTTAAATCTACACGAACGAGATAATTTGCAAAACCTTTGCCAAAAATAAAATTCAACTCGCAAATTCAAGCTTTTCTGTAAAAAAACACTTTCATTACCAACAAAAATTTTAAAAAATGTCGGATAGCCGAATTATAATATTTGATACGACCTTGCGCGATGGAGAACAAGTGCCGGGTTGCAAATTAAATATGGATCAAAAAATTAAGGTCGCCTTGCACCTGGAGGAATTGGGCGTGGACGTGATTGAGGCGGGCTTTCCCATCAGCAGCCCTGGCGACTTTGCAGCAGTGGAAGCCATTTGTAAAGCCGTGAAAAATCCGACTGTTTGTGGCTTGTCGCGTGCCGTCGAGCAAGATATAAAAGTTGCCGCCGAAGCATTGAAATATGCCAAAAAACCTAGAATTCATACGGGCATTGGCACTTCTGATTCTCATGTTTTACACAAACTCCGCACGACGAGGGAGGAAGTATTGAGACGGGGAGTCGAAGCGGTGAAATTAGCCAAGAGTTTTGTAGAAGATGTTGAATTTTATGCGGAAGATGCTGGTCGCACCGAGAATGAATTTTTGGCAAAAGTCATCGAAGCGGTGATCGCTGCAGGCGCGACGGTGGTGAATATTCCCGATACAACGGGCTATTGTTTGCCGGAGCAATACGGTGCAAAAATCAAGTATTTAGTTGACAATGTGCCGAATATACATAAAGCTACTATATCAACCCATTGTCATAATGACTTAGGTTTGGCAACAGCCAATTCTATTTATGGTGCAATCAATGGCGCTCGTCAAATTGAATGTACGATCAACGGTGTGGGCGAACGCGCGGGCAATACCTCGTTGGAAGAAGTGGTGATGGTGCTGAAGCAACATCCCGAATTAAATTTGGCAACGGGCATCAATACACGTTTGCTCAATTCTATCAGTCGGCTCGTGTCAGACAGCATGGCAATGCCGGTGCAGCCGAATAAGGCGATTGTGGGTGCGAATGCTTTTGCGCATTCTTCCGGAATCCACCAGGATGGCGTGATTAAAAGGCGCGATACCTACGAAATCATTGATCCGCTGGAAGTTGGCGTGGACGAGTCGCGCATTGTGCTCACGGCTCGTAGCGGGCGGGCGGCGTTGGCGTATCGCTGCAAGAATATCGGGTATAATTTGACCAAAGATGAATTGGATGTCGTTTATAAAAAATTTTTGGCAGTCGCCGATGCGAAAAAAGAAGTAATTGATGCAGATTTGCATGTGATTATGGAGGAAGTGCAGATAGCGGTAAATGTTTAAAATAATAGGACACTGATTTTTAGGATTATTATGATACGAACTGATTTAGTTTTAAATTAAATCATAATAAATCTTAAAAATCAGTCCATCAGTGTACCATTGCTTTTTGGTTTACTTATGTGTATATTTGCATCAAAATAGGTGTATAAATGAGAACGAATATTGTGATTGATGATATTTTAATGCAAAAAGCGTTGGAATTGAGCGGTTTGGATACTAAAAAAGCAGTGGTGGAGGCAGCTTTAAAATTGTTCATTCAGATTCGCCAGCAAGGATCCTTGCGTAAACTGCGCGGCAAACTGAAATGGAAAGGTGATTTGGAACAAATGCGCCTCGACCAATGACAATCGTGGATTCTTCGGTTTGGGTGGACTATTTTAATGGTGTCACCACACGCGAAACAGATTTATTGGATGGTTTGCTAGGGCAAGAGCCGATTGGCATTGGTGATCTTATTTTAACCGAAGTTTTACAAGGTTTTACTTCAGATGCCGAATACGAAAGCGCCAAAAGTGCAATGGAAACGCTTTCTTTTTTTCAATTGGGCGGGAAACAAGTAGCTATAAAAAGTGCTGAAAACTATCGGTTATTGCGTAAAAAAGGCATCACTGTTCGTAAAACCATTGATGTAATCATTGCTACTTTCTGCATTGAAGCCAATTTTCCTTTATTACATTGTGATAAAGATTTCGAGCCTTTTGTTACATATTTAGGGTTGAAAATTTTGTAAATGTAGGACAGTGATTTTTAGGATAGTTATGATACACACTTATTTTAATTTTAAACTAAATCATAATAAATCTTAAAAATCAGTATAATCAGTGTACCATTATGTCAAAGACATTATTCGATAAAATTTGGGATGCGCACGTCGTCACCAGCGTGGAAGGTGGGCAGGATGTGCTGTACATTGATCGGCATTTTATTCATGAAGTGACCAGTCCGCAGGCGTTTGATGGCTTGGCGCAGCGGGGTATCGGCGTTTTTAGAACGGATAAAACCGTTGCGACTGCCGATCATAATGTACCCACAATTAATCAACATTTACCCATCAATGAGCCACTCTCCCGTTTTCAAGTGCAAAAGCTGGTGGAAAATTGTGAAAAATTTGGGGTAGAATTATATGGCTTGGGGCATCCGTATCAGGGTATTGTGCATGTGATTGGACCGGAATTAGGCATTACCCAGCCCGGCATGACCATTGTTTGCGGGGATAGCCACACTTCGACGCATGGGGCGTTCGGTACGATTGCGTTTGGTATTGGTACGAGTCAGGTGGAGCAGGTGCTGGCTTCCCAGTGTTTGTTGCAATCGCGACCAAAACGCATGCGCATTACGGTGGATGGGACTTTGCAAAATGGCGTTGTTTCCAAAGATATTATATTGTATATCATATCGAAATTAACAGCGGCGGGCGGTACAGGTTATTTTGTAGAATATGCTGGTTCGGCGATTCGCGCACTCTCGATGGAGGCGCGGATGACGATTTGTAACATGAGTATTGAAATGGGCGCACGTGGCGGCTTGATTGCACCAGATGAGATTACTTTTGAATATGTAAAAGGTCGGGAATTTGCGCCAAAGGGTGAAGCCTGGGACAAAGCGCTGGCATATTGGAAAACATTATATTCCGATGAAGATGCCGTTTTTGATTTGGAATATCATTTCCCGGCAGAAGATATTACACCCATGATAACCTACGGTACGAATCCAGGTATGGGTATTAAAATTTCAGAAACGGTGCCCACTTCCAGTGTCGAAAGTAGTCAATCTTTTGCAAAGTCCTTGGAATACATGGGTTTCCAGCCTGGCGAAAATTTGATTGGCAAGCCGATTCATTACGTTTTCATTGGTAGCTGTACGAATTCTCGGATTGAAGATTTGCGCCTGGTCGCCAATTTGGTAAAAGGCAAAAAGAAAGCCAGTCATGTAAATGTAATGGTTGTGCCGGGCTCACAACAAGTGGCGGCGCAAGCCAAAGCCGAAGGTATTGATTTGGTTTTGCAGGAAGCGGGTTTTGAATTTCGAGAGCCGGGCTGCTCCGCATGCTTGGGTATGAACGAAGACAAAATTCCTGCCGGGGAATATTGTGTTTCCACGTCCAACCGCAATTTTGAAGGGCGGCAAGGACCAGGTGCACGCACGATTCTGGCGAGCCCGTTGACGGCGGCGGCAGTGGCGATTGCGGGAGAGATTACGGATGTACGGCAGTTTTTAAACTAAACCTATTCAATGAAAGTTGAATTTGATGAATATGGTTATTTAAAACCTTATGAACCCATAGCATTGGATTTAGAAACTTTCCAGGAGGTATTTGTTGCTAATTTTCCAAATTCCAAAACAAGAGTGGAGCTTTCAGATAACTATATTGCATTTTTAGACGCATTCAAAAGCACCGTTATTGCAGAAAATTTCGTTCAATGGATAAATGGAAGTTTTGTAACAAAAAAATTGCACCCACAGGATATTGATGTCGTTATATTAATAGATAATGATATTTATGAAAATAAACAAAAGGTACTTTATGGTTTTCAGAATATTGAGTATTACAAAAAATCTAAAATAGATTATTACTTCCTCCGATTATATCAACCAGATCACGCAAAATACTTTCGTACAGAAAGTGACCTGGCATATTGGAAGCAACAGTTTACTTTTGCAAAAAAAAGTAATAGTTTTGGAAAACATCCGCGTAAAGGATTTATTCAATTAAATTTTTAGTAAATGGCAGACGAACGTTTATTTGATGAAATTCAAACTTGCTTGGCATTAATTGATCATTGCAATGAGCAGATTGAATTGCATTTGAGTTGGGAAGACCCGGATGATCTTGCCATTGAAGGTTTTAAAAAGAGAAAAGATAAATTGACAGAACAGTTAATAGAATTACTAAATAAATTTGATTTGCATTTACAAACAATCGAGCAAGCTGCATAAAACTGAATTCACTTGGAAAAATTTATTACTATCATATCCACTGCCGTGCCGCTTCCCATGGAGGATGTGGACACCGACCAAATCATTCCTGCGCGCTTTCTGAAAGCCACGACACGCGAGGGCTTTGGCGACAATTTATTTCGCGATTGGCGCTACCATTCAGACAATACACTTAAGCCAGATTTCGTTCTCAATAACCCGATATACACGGGGCGAATTTTGGTGGCAGGACGCAATTTTGGCTGTGGCTCGAGCCGGGAGCACGCGGCATGGGCGATCCACGATTATGGATTCAAAGTGGTGGTGTCGAGTTTTTTTGCCGACATTTTTCGGGGTAATGCGTTGAATAATGGATTGCTGCCGGTGCAAGTGACCCAAAATTTCTTACATATCATTTTTTCTGCCATAGAAATGAATCCTAAAACGAAATTATCCGTTAACCTGGAAAAGCAAGAGATTCTATTGGTAGAAAGTGGTATTTCAGAGACGTTTGACATCGATTCGTATAAAAAAGTTTGCCTGCTCAACGGGTATGACGATATTGACTATCTGTTGAGTTTGAAAGAACAAATTGAAAATTTTGAAAAAAAGATGGTTGTTGGTTAACAATCCTTGAGTTGAGTTTTTTTATTTAGCATACCTATTCGACCCAATTCCGATTTGTCCTAACTTTAACACGTTTTATTGTATTAAAAAAAAATAATAAAAATGTGACTTCTGCTGCGTTGAGGAGTCATAATATAGAGCTTTACCTTAATTAAAAAATCTGAGTTCATCAATTATCAAATGTCAATCTAATTCCCATGAAACGTTTCAAAATAGCGGTGCTGCCCGGCGATGGTATTGGACCCGAAGTAACCGAACAAGCAATCAAAGTATTAAATGCCGTAGCAGATCGCTTTGGTCATTGGTTTGAGTATTGTTATTGTGAAGTAGGCGCTACGGCTATCGATAGCTGCGGCAATCCGCTCCCCGAAGAAACCCTCGATGCCTGTCTGCGGGCAGATGCCATTTTGTTTGGTGCCATTGGGCATCCAAAGTATGACAATGACCCTTCGGCGCCGGTGCGCCCAGAGCAGGGTTTACTGCGTTTGCGCAAGAGTCTGGGGCTTTTTGCGAATATTCGTCCGGTGAAAACCTACGATTCATTGGTGCATCTTTCGCCCTTGCGCGAGGAGCGCGTGAAAGGTACCGATTTGGTAATCTATCGGGAACTGACCGGCGGTATTTATTTTGGTGCAAAAGGTAGAAACGAAGCGCGCACTGAGGCGTATGACCATTGCAATTACGCTGATTATGAAATTGATCGCATTACACATTTAGCATTCCAAAATGCAATGACCCGCCGGAAAAAAGTAACTTTGGTGGATAAAGCCAATGTGCTGGAAACCAGCCGATTGTGGCGCGAGCGCGTGACTGCCATTGCAAAAGAATACCCGGAAGTGGAATTCGACTCAATGTTTGTTGATAATGCTGCCATGCAGTTGATTCAATATCCTACGCAATTTGATATCATTTTGACAGAGAATATGTTCGGCGACATCCTATCTGACGAAGCCAGTGTATTGCCAGGTTCGATGGGATTACTGCCTTCGGCTTCCATTGGTGCAAAAACAGCGCTGTTTGAGCCGATTCACGGCTCGTATCCGCAGGCGGCAGGCAAGGACATTGCCAATCCAATGGCGGCGATTTTGTCGGCGGCGATGATGCTGGAACATTTTGGCTTGCAGGAAGAAGCACACGTTGTACGCAAGTCGGTCAATAAAATTCTGGAAGGCGGCATCGGTACACCGGAACTGCATCCAAAAATCGTGTGCGGCTGCTCGCAACTGGGTGACTGGATAGCTTTAGCCGTAGCAGAAGAATCGTTGAATTTGAAAAAAGCGAAAATTGAAGAAAGAATTGTGACGATTATATAGAAAGGGGATAAAGGCTATAACTAGAGTTCTTATAAAGCTTAGTAGTGTGTACCCTGCGCTTTATCTTTCCCAACTGAGGTAAAAGATGAATGAGACAGGGTACTAATACCAATTTAAAAGTTGGAATACACTGAAAGACAACGTATTATTCGACTTTACATACTGCTTTATATATTGATAATGATGTAAATAAGCAGCTTTAAATAGCCGAACGAATTTATCAACTGTCAATGATCGCTTCTCGGTTTAACAACCACAGATACCAGCTTCGTGACGAACGGAAATAATGAAAATGCCACCTAACTCGTTGACATATTTCAATCGTATTACATGATACATTTCTCCTGAGCCGTAAAACTCCATTGCATTGTCTTCCCAACGGAATCCATCGGAACGCGGATTTTCAATATCCAAGAAATAATTGGAAAGTAAATAAGCATCCTGAAAACTTATATTGGGAATGATCCAATTAGGTACATTATTATTAAGATAATCATTATAAACATTATGAGAACCATAATCATTATAATCATAATACGCCGCACCATTTCCAAAGAGGATTATTTTTCGTTTTTCATTAGAAGATTTCGCTATATATTTTGACGAATCTATCCCTACTTTTCCCCAGGCTTCTTCTGCGTAATGGCGGATGGATCTTATTTTTCCAAACCAATCCCCGCCTGATTCAAGTTTTCCGGGGGATTTAAAAGGCGGCATTTCGCTCAAATAGCCGTTAAAAAGAAATCCTTTTTGCTTGCCCACTTGCACTTTCACCCAATAACTCTCAAAATAGAAAGGATCTGTATTGCCTCCTTTGATAGTTGCTAAGCGTTGTTCTTTTACGTTTTTATTCCTATAAATCATTCCGCAATACTCTGAATATTCTATCGTAAAATCGGGATAGTCAATCACTTCCACAGCTGTTCCATAGGGCAGCACGGTAATTTTCTCGGCATCAAATCTGGGTGCTTTGCGCAAAGTAAGACCCGATTTTGCCCATACATAACGAGCGACTGGTATATCTTCCAGGAATTCACCCTTAAACAGAATTCGTTGTATCGTATCAACAATTTCTTCGTCTTGTGCTTGCAGGGAAGTCAGGTAGGGAGCAGATAGAATTAAAACAAGGCAAAGCCTCCTCAACAAAAAGAAAAACATCGTTTTCATAACTGAAGTATTTACGTTTTAAAAAATGAACTTGTTTAAAATTGACGATTTTATTTAATATGACAGAGGCAATTCGACGCTACATTCTCTTATTAAAGAGTAGATTGTTGAATGTTCCAAAATACGAGAACGTAGGAGCTTAGTTTGAGAAGATATTACGATTTTTCATTAATTTTAAACAAGCTCAATGAAAAAAAATTTAGAGATACAAGAAGTAGCTGTTTTTCATAAGAGAGATGAGTGGCTATTATGCTTTTTTAATTGTAAGCTAATTTTTTTGATATTCGCACATTGCTTTTTTAATACGATTCAAAAGTGCAAGAATGCTTTAAGCCTCATAACGTTATTATATGCTGCTTTTATTGCTTAGGTAGCTCCGCTTTTCGGCAAATTGCTAATTCATAACTTTTAGCCCAAAACCTGACAAATCAACCCAATACTGCTTGGGGTTTTCGGGATTGATAGTGACCGGTATGTCCTGAGCGTTTTCGAGCCTGTTCAAGCCCCGGTCATCTGCGAGGAATCCGCTATAAAAAGTGTAAGGGATTTGAGTTTTGGGGTCTGTCCAAGAACTGATTACTCTAGGGCTGCCTTTTGACCACCAATACTTTTTAATGCGTTCGTAATGGGTGTGTATAATTTGACCGCGTTTGGTCAGTAATTTATACATCCGCCGTTGGCGGATGAGCCAGATGAGACCGCCAAAGCCAAAGGCTCCGAATAGTAGAAAAAATGGCAACAACATCCAAATGTTGAATAATCCTTCTTTGCCGAGTTCTACCTTTTCAGGGTTGGCGGGGTCATACCAAAGTTTCCGCTGGTCCCCAATCTGCGGCGGGTTGATATTAGTATAAAAATTGGAGGAATAAAAGAGGGTATCACCCGTTTTGGTCGTATAACTGACCACTGGTGCTACCGTGGTGCTTCCCTTACTGCTTGAATAATTCAAATCTGTAACGATACCAATTACGGCGACGCCCTCTTGGATCATACGTTGGCGATCCAGCCCAAGTTTTAGGCATAAAATGCCGCATACGAGCCCTGCCAGAGCGAAAATGGATATGGCGATGTAGCTGAGGGTAGTCTGTTTCATAAGTTGTAAAGGTACTTTAAGTGACATGAGTTAAGCTTGGTATTGTATGGGGTTTTTGATTAATTCTTGTCTTTCGGCAGCCGCACGCTACTATTTTTGAGTATATTCGAGAAGTTCTGATTGTTTTCTTTACTTAGAAAGTAACTTATTTACGAAAAAAAAGATTTGACAAATCTTGAAAGATTTATCAAATCTTTAACAGTCTTTAAACTTATTTTATATCACTGCTTGAGTGCCACAAAGGTTCTACGGTCACCAGTAAACCTTATCAGAGGTGCCCCCGAACTTTCATGGATAGTAATCGGTGTGCTTGCTGTGGTGACTAATTGGATTTTCAGGTGATCTAAATTCCAGTTATCATAGCCATCCGGCCAGTTTGGCGACCCATCATGACGAATGGTAATACTTCGGATGCCGGAGAGTGTTACAGGAGCATCTAAAGTAAAATTCTGTTCTGAGCGTTGACCACCGCCATGTCCTCGGTGCAGTAGATACTCGCGGGAAGATGTGCCGTTGGTGTAATTGATAGAGAAGAAGGCATGGTTGTACCCGCGCAGGTCGTCGCCGCCCGTTTGAGTAGCGATACGTAGTACATTTCCAGTATGTACAATAGTATCTTTAGGATCTTCAGCAATCCGCTCCATTTCCCACACAGCATACACCCGATAAGAACCACCAAAACCCTCAAAAGCAAATTCTTGCTCTGGCGAGCGGAAAGGACCCGGTACGGTTTCTTTATCGTGTACACCCAAAAAAGTGCTATACTTCGATGCAAGACGGATAACGGCTACTTGTGGGTTGAACACATCGTCTTGTACGGCTCTTCCAACAACAGCAATCAATTCGCCTAAACCCAATGCGATGAGTTCGCCTACAATCTTGCCAATAAATTTGCCTGCTTCACCCGACCCAATAATTGTTCCAATAACTTCACCAATCTTAGTCACTAATTCTACGATACCTGCGCGCACATGACGCCATATTTCATTGAGCGTATTAGCGAAACCCGCACCATAATCAATTTCCGCAATGGTGAGTGTCACAGCAAAATCACGAGGATAGCCTTTAGCCAGCGCATCCAAATTGAATCGAGCAACTTCCCGATTCCAAATAAACTCCCGATTGTCTTCAAAATTATCGCTGACCATCTGTGGTCCGAAAACGCTGAGTCGGCTATCGGGATTTACACTGACGGCACCAAGGTCAATGCGGTCATTCGCTATTCCCTCTCCAAAACCGTCATGTTCTGTCTCATCAACACAGCGAACCCTTGTCACAATAAGTTTTAGTAATTGATTTCTATATTTCGCAGTATCACCTGCCCCTCCTCTTTTTTGCCACTCTGCTACGGTGCGGCGTATTTTGGTTACTTCCTCCGTAGTTGGTTCGTGGGTTTCAAAAAAAGCACTTCTTGTCTGAATTTTTGCGCCTATTTCACGTTCGTACAACTCCACCAATTTATCTTTAGGCAGCAAAGCCAAGTAATCGGCGTAGGTATCCGCTTCTGGATCCGCTTTTTTAATGCGGTTAATTAGAAGCGTCGTTTCTTCGTCGGGAAAAGCACTAAAAGGTACTACGGTGTTGTGTCCAACTAAATCTAATTTTTGAGCTAATTGTTTCTCCTTGCCTTTTAAATGACCAAAGGCTTTTTCAATATTAATTTGTTGGGAAGCAGGAATAGATTGATTTAGGTCAATACCTAATTTTTCAGCATTTTTCCTCAAGGTAGCAGTGTTGAGGCGTTTCGCCATTTTACTGACACGTGCTTTGTCAACATCCGGTAATTTTCGGTAAGTTTCTTCAAATTCGGCGAATTTTGCACCTGCCATAGCGCGGGTACTGGTTGTTGATTTTTTAGCAGCATTGATGGATTGCAATATTTCTACTTGCATAATGGTGCTGATATCTTGAACAAGTCCTTTGAGTAAAGGGTCTTTGACATCAGACATTGCCTTTTTTGAAAACACAACTGATTCCATAATAATAACTGAGATTTAAGTTAATGCCTACTCATCTCGCTTTTCGGCTTTCGCGCCTTACTCTTTTCTGGGGATTTTCAGGAATTGTTTCCCTTTGGTTTTAGTTTTTGATGATTAAGCCATGCTTATCTGTGAATTTTCCAATAGCAATGTAGATGAGGTCAACCAAAGCCCAAATGCCCAAACCACCTAAGGTGAGGAGCTGCGCTATGCCAGTGCCTATTTTGCCGACATAAAAGCGGTGAACACCCAATCCACCCAATAAAAGACATAACAAGAGGGTCGTTACGAATCCTTTTTCACTTTTTTGCGATTCCATGTTTTTCATTATTTGATAAGTTAAAAATTAAACGCGCCTACTCATCTCGCTTTTCGGCTTTCGCGCCCTATTCTGTTTGGAAAAGGATTTTCGGGTAGCTCCTTTGGTTTCTATGCGTACAAAAATAGGTACTCTCAAGGGGGGCTGCTACTCCCAATGTTGGGGATTCAGGGGTACCGTTGATTAAAAGGGATTTGATAAGTTTGCTCTGATTTTGTGAATGGTAGGCGACCTTAAAATCCATATCGAATCCTACAAAAAAAATATTTAACTGGGCGACTGGATTGCACTTGCCGTGGCAGAAGAATCGCTGAATTTGAAAAAAAGCGAGAATGGAAGAAAGAATTGTGACGATAATTTGAAAGAGCGTACACTGATTTTTTAAGATCATTATGATGCGTTAAGATTTAAAATCATAATATATCATAATCGTCCTAAAAAATCAGTGTACAATATCTCAACGCTTCAGCACCCCAATCATCTCCTCTGGTCGCACCCACTCGTCAAATTGCTCACTTGTCAACAATTCTAACTCAATCGCCGCTTCTTTCAACGTTTTATCTTCCGCGTGGGCTTTTTTCGCAATTTTTGCGGCATTGTCATAACCGATGTGCGTATTGAGCGCCGTGACCAGCATCAGTGATTTTTCCATCAATTCCTTGATCCGACTATGATTGGGTTCAATGCCTACCGCACAATGCTCATTAAAACTCACGCAAGAATCCCCAATTAAACGTGATGAAGTCAGGAAGTTAAATATCATCATTGGTTTGAATACATTCAATTCAAAATGACCACTCATACCGCCGATGTTGACCGCCACGTCATTACCTAAGACCTGCGCCATTGCCATCGTCATGGCTTCCGATTGAGTCGGATTCACTTTGCCCGGCATGATCGAAGACCCTGGTTCATTCGCAGGAATGATGATTTCGCCAATGCCACTGCGCGGACCCGAGGACAACATCCGAATGTCATTCGCAATTTTCATCAGCGAGCAAGCGATGGTTTTCAAAGCGCCGTGCGCCTCCACAATACCGTCGTGCGCCGCCAAGGATTCAAATTTATTCGGTGCAGTCAGAAAAGGATACCCCGTGAATTCTTCAATTTTATCTGCCACTAGCTCCGCATAGCCTTCCGGCACATTCAGTCCCGTACCAACCGCCGAGCCGCCCAATGCCAATTCCAACAAATGATGCGAAGCATGATTGATCGCTTTCAATCCATGATTTAATTGTGCCACGTAGCCCGAAAATTCTTGCCCCAGCGTCAGCGGCGTTGCGTCCATGAAGTGCGTGCGACCAATTTTTACAATATTCATAAACTCCTGCGACTTTGCCATCAGCGTATTGCGCAGCGCTACGATGCCTGGAATTGTCACCTCCTCCAGAATTTTGTACGCTGCAATGTGCATCGCCGTTGGGAAAGTATCATTCGAGGATTGTGACATATTCACATCATCATTGGGATGTAAAATTTTCTTTTCATCCATCAAACTACCGCCACTCAGCACGTGCGCCCGATTCGCAATCACCTCATTCACATTCATATTGCTCTGCGTGCCCGAACCCGTTTGCCATACTACCAACGGAAATTCGTCGTCGAGTTTACCTGCTAAAATTTCGTCACACACCTGCGCAATCAAATCCGCCTTTTCTTTTTTTAGAAAACCCAAATCTTCATTCGCCCTTGCCGCCGCTTTTTTCAAAATGGCAAAAGCACGAATAATCTCCACCGGCATGCGATGCCCGCCAATCTTGAAGTTTTCCATCGAACGCTGCGTCTGCGCCGCCCAATACCGATCCGCAGGCACGTCAATGTACCCGATGCTGTCTTTTTCTTTACGGAATTCCATATTTTTATAGGATTTTGGTTCAACGAAGTGCCGCGAAAATAAGGCAAATTTTTTTTAAATGTTAGGATTTATCTCATTGGAAGTAATGCTTTTGCGCAGGATTTTACCTGATCTTTTATTATAAAAAGCGTTATATTTGTAAAATAAGAAAAAATTCAAGGTATGTCGGTGCAAGTTTCAAAAAGGTTGATTACAGTGGAAGAATATCATAAAATGGGAGAAGCGGGTATTCTAAAAGAAAAAGGTTTGGAATTGATTAATGGAGAAATTATAGAAATGAGTCCCAAGGGAAGTAAACACAGCAAAATAGTTAAAAAATTAAACAAGCTGTTGACGCAAATTTTAGGAGACGAAGTAATTGTCAGTATCCAAGACCCTATCATTGCCAGCAATTTTTCGGAGCCGGAGCCTGATGTCGCCATTTTGAAATATCGGGATGATTTTTACGGAGATGAGCATCCCCATGGAAAAGATGCGCTACTTGTCATCGAAATCGCCGATACTTCCGTTGTTTACGACCGAAAAGTGAAACTTCCCATCTATGCCGAGAGCGGCGTACCTGAATGTTGGTTGATTGATTTGAATAAAAAAGAAATTTATATGTACTGGCAACCTATGGGAAATGCTTACAAATTCAGTGAATTGGTGCGGGAAAACGAGTCAGTAAAAGCGCACTATTTTGACCTGGAAATCCCGATTCAACAAATTCTGGGTTAAAGGTTGGCTCTATTTTAGAATCGTTTTAAAGATTGTAAGGAATCGGTCATAAATGATTTTTATCATTCATAAAGTCAATTGTTTTTTTAATTTTGCAAAAATTTTTGTCCAAAAAATAAGCATTGAGACGCATCCTTTCCATAGCACTGGTTTTATTGGTTTCCTGGCAAACGCTGGCGAAACTGGGTGTCTTCGTGTGGTTTTTAGGCAATCAAAGCTATATTGCAACTACCCTTTGCGTCAACCGGGATAAGCCTGAAATGCATTGTAACGGTAAATGTGTACTGATGCAGCGCCTGAAAGCGGTGGAAGAAGAGCGCCGCGAAGCGCAGGAGCGTCCCTTGCGGATTATCGAGAAATTAGAGTTGTCGCATTTTATTGTAGAAGCCTTATCCTTACTGGATTTTCCTACTTTTTATATCTATTCTGAAACGATTGTACAATCTGAATCAACCGTTTACAACGCGTATTTGCTGCGCATCCTGCAGCCACCGGAACAGTTTTTCCTTTCCTGATTTTTACAAAAACAAAACAAGTTTGAAATTTGACAGCTGTGCAATGTAACAATTGCGCACATGACTTTCTTTTTTATTACTTATTTTTACTTTTTGTAATAAATAATTCCAATTTCTATGCGATTATTCATCGTAGTGGTTTTGGTACTGCTTACAAGTGGCTCGGC
>CAZFBN010000122.1:0-17106 GCA_964517145.1 uncultured Saprospiraceae bacterium | reverse complement strand
CGTAAAATTAGTAAACATATTATATAAAATTGTTAATTTTAAACAAGCTCATTATAAAAACACCCAAATGGACATCCGAATTCAACAATTAGGCAGCGCTGACCTTCCTGTTTTTCAGGCACTTATCCGCGTTTTTGAAGATGTATTTGAAATGCAAAACTTTGAAATGCCTCCTACCGCGCATTTACAGCAACTACTTGATAATGAACACTTTTACGTCTTTGTTGCGCTGCTGGAAGGACAGGTAGTCGGCGGCTTGACGGCTTATACTTTGCAGCAATATTACTCGACCCGACCGTTGGTGTACATTTATGATCTGGCGGTTCTAACATTATATCAGCGGCAGGGCATTGGTAAAAAATTAATTGAAAGTATTAATAATTATTGTCAATCAATCGGAGTAGAGGAGGTATTCGTTCAAGCCGACGAAGTGGATGACTATGCCTTGGATTTTTATCATTCCACCGGCGCTACGGCGGAGAAAGTAGTGCATTTTTATTATCCGTTGAATGGGAATAGTAAATAAAAGATGGATTTGTGCTGTCAAATGCATCATAATAATCGGAATCCTTTTTTGATGTTTTTAATCAATATGCAGCTGCACGTCCTCGGTGCGTTGTTTGTCAATTTTATTGCTGATTTTTTTATGAATTATTCGTATTTTTGAAAAAAATCCATTATGAAGTTAAAAGTCATTGTGCACGAAGCGGAAGAAGGAGGCTATTGGGCAGAAGTGCCAGCCATTCCTGGGTGTATGACGCAAGGGGAAACATTTGACGAATTATTGCAAAATATTTATGAAGCAGTCGAGGGCTGTCTTTCTGTTGATATTGAAGAACCTAGTGAAACTGATAATGCCCGAATTTTAGAAATAGCAGTATGAAGCAAATTTCGGGTAAAGAATTTTGTCGAATTTTAGAGAGCCACGGCTGGGTATTGAAGCGTATCAATGGCAGCCACCATATTTATGGCAAGGAAGGTAGAATGGAGCGCTTGTCTGTGCCTATTCATGGAAATACGCCACTAAAATTTGGTTTGTTGAAAGCACTGATGAAAGCAGCTGGATTGTCAGAATCAGATTTATAAAATTCTGATTTTCAATCAATATATCTTCTCACCAAATCCCCATACGCATCAATCCGTCGATCCCGAAAAAAGGGCCAAATACGCCGCACGTCCTCGGTACGTTGTTTGTCGATTTCCACCACTGCAAAATCTTCCTGATCCGCCAGCGATTGGTATAAAATTTCACCTTGCGGACCCGCCACAAAGCTTTGTCCCCAGAATTGAATGCCGCCGGTCACGCTAGTCCAGTCTTTCTCGTAGCCGGTACGGTTTACGGCGATCACGGGTAAGCCATTCGCCACGGCGTGCCCGCGTTGACTGATTTGCCAGGCACCAAATTGCCGGTCTTTTTCTTCTTGCGCATCTGTACTTTCCCAGCCAATTGCGGTCGGATAAATCAGCATTTCCGCGCCTGCCAGCGCCATGAGCCGCGCCCCTTCGGGGTACCACTGATCCCAGCACACCAACACGCCGAGCTTGCCAACGGAAGTTTCGGCAGGTTTGAATCCTAAATCACCGGGTGTAAAATAGAATTTTTCATAATATGCCGGATCGTCAGGAATGTGCATCTTTCGGTACTTACCGACCATCGAGCCGTCTTTTTCAAACACCACCGAAGTATTGTGATAGATGCCGGGCGCGCGTTTTTCAAACAAAGAAGTGACCAAAACAATTTGATGTTCCTTCGACGCATCGGCAAAAATTTTGGAAGAAGATCCCGGAATCGGCTCCGCCAGATCAAACATGCAGGTATCCTCGGCTTGACAAAAGTAAATGCCCGTGTGCAATTCCTGCAACACCACTAATTCCGCGCCTTGCGCCACGCAGGCTTGGATGCCTTCCAGACTTTTGGCGATGTTCGTTGCTTTGTCTTCAACGCATTTTTGCTGTACCAGTCCTACTTTTAATTTGCTCATTTTTTGTAAGATACCAGATGAAGAGATGCCAGATGCCAGACTTCTCAGTTTTTAAATCGTACTTCGTACCTCGTACTTCAAATTACTCCAACCGGATATTGCATCGTCACGCAATGCAGCGAGCCATGCTGCAAAATCAGCGCACTGCAATCTATGCCTATAACGATTCGATCAGGAAAACAGTTCTGAATTTGGGTCAATGCTTGCGCATCTTCGGGCACGTTATAAGTCGGCATTAATACAGAACCATTGATAATCAAGAAGTTAGCATAAGTTGCTGGTAGGCGATGACCATCGTTTGGATCATAAATAGCGCTAGTCATTGGCAGTGGAATTAAGTTGTAAGGCTCTCCATTCAATTGACGAAAAGCCTGTAATTCCTGCTCCATTTTTTGTAAAGAAATATAATGTTCATCTGCTGGATTATTACATTGTACATAAGCAATCGTATTTTCATTACAAAAACGCGCCAAGGTATCAATATGCGCATCCGTATCATCACCTACTAAATGTCCATTATTTAACCACAAAATCCGTTGTAAACCAAAGAGTTCGATCAATTTCGCTTCGATTTCTGCCTGACTGAAATGCGGATTGCGATTCGGTGATAATAAACATTGCGTGGTGGTTAATAAAGTTCCTTGCCCGTCCGATTCAATGCCGCCGCCTTCCAGCACCATGCCACCGTACCGAATATCCTGGATTTTAAAAATATTTTTATCAAATAAGCGCCGTGTAATGAGATTATCTTTATCCGCTGCAAATTTTAATCCCCATCCATTGAATATAAAATCAAGGATGACGGGTTTTTCATCTTCAAAAATGGTGATACCGCCGTGGTCACGCGCCCAGGTGTCATTGGAAGGAATTTCAACCAATATGATATTTTCTTGATTGGCATGTAATAATTTTGATTGCACTTCTTCCACATTATCACAAACCACGAGCACCTTTTCATAACGACTCACGGTTTGGATGGCTTCCACGAAACAGGGCGTCACGAGGTCCAGCACCTCCGCCCAGTCGGTATTCTTGTGTGGGAACGTAAACTGCACCGCGCTCTGCGGCTCCCATTCAGCAGGTAAACGACGTTTCATACTGCGAAGATAATAATGGAATTTTGGAATTTTTGAGAAATGGAAAGGCGAGACAACCCTTTGTTAAGTCGTCTCGCCTAAGTGTTTGTAAATGAAACTATTACGAAATGAATGTCTTCTGTCTGGCTATTGTACTTTTGCACTGACTTGTTCCCAGACTATTATTAAATCTTCACCTATTACATTTTTCCAACCTTTATTAGGTTGATTTTCAATATGTTTTGCTAATTGAATCTGTTTCGGCGACAGCACTTCATTCGGCGATTTTCCTTTTCCAACCAAGGCATTCGCGCGGGCAGCTTGCAGCGGCGTCATGGGCACAAAACGATAAATGGTGCGGGATAAATAATATTTTCGATCCTGATCCAATCTGAAATGATTACTATCGGCAACTTTATTTTTACCTAACACTTTTTCTGCAACTGTTTTTTGTTGATTGTCATTGGTAAATACCTGATCGGCGCATTTAACCTGGCTACCGGCTTTTACTAATTTTTCAAACGATATAATATTTGGATTAAATTGCACCTGTACCACTTCCCGACCATTCATAAAGCCTGGTTCGGTCGCCACCACGCCCTCCAATTGCCCCAACTGCCCTTCCCCCGTCCAGAAACAATACATCGAAAGCGTCGCGGTTTGCGTGCCTTCAGCTTCAGCGATGAGTTCTTCGCACAGTAAATTCAGGTAGTTCGGCGTTTTTTCTCCCAGCACTTCGGTCATGGCTTTGACCACGCCGAGTTGACTGTAATTGCCACTAATTCTGTTCGTTAGGTCCACTCCATCGGCATCCACGAGCCGCACCACCGGATTATTCCAGGATGGTTCATGATATAATTTTAAAATTTTAGCATCGTCGCCGCCTTTGTTATTATAAATAGCCAACGGAACAAATTCATTTTCAATGGCTTCTGCAATTAAAGGATGACTTAAAACATGATGCCCGTAATTGCGACAGGTGGCGCAGCCCGGCACTTCCTGAAATAGAATAAAAATTGGTTTATTCAATTGTTTAGCAGTGGCTAATGCTTTATCATAATTGCGCAACCATTGCACGATGCCGAGTTCTTCAGGTTGGTTGGATTGAGCCTGCAAACTAAATGTTATCAACATCGATAAAAATAATATTGCTATTTTCATAATGGAAAATTCTTTTTTACAAAAGTAAAGATATCCGAAGAGACAAAATGTCTTGCGCCGGTCGCTTCGTGAGGAATGCAAGGTATTTTTAGCTTGTAGAATCCACTGAACTTCTCTATTTTGCGAACCTGAATTTAAAAACAATAAACATGCGTCCTATCATCAGTCCGACAGATCTAGCATCGTTTCCAAAAGAAAATTTTATTCTGATTGACGCCCGGTCTGGTCCGAATGCCAAAGAAAATTATGAAAAGGAGCACTTGCAAGGCGCTTTGTGGGTCGATTTGGAAACCGACCTCTCTGAAAAAACGGGTGATGCGGCGCAGGGCGGACGCCATCCTTTGCCGCCGGTGAAGAAATTTGCGTATTTGCTGGGGCAGTTGGGCATTACACCGGCACATCATGTCGTAGTTTATGATGATAAAAATGGGGCGAATGCAGCTGCTCGCTTTTGGTGGATGTTGCGCGCGGTGGGGCACGAGCAGGTGCAGGTGCTGGATGGCGGGTACCAGGCTGCGATCAATGCTGGATTTCCAACTAGTTCGGAAGTAGATATGAGTCAAGTGCTTGCAGATCCGACCTCCGATTATCCGGTCGAATCTTGGCAACTCCCGATGGCAAATATACATGAAGTGGCGGAAGCAGCGCAGTCGGCGGATGCTGTGGTCATTGACGTGCGAGAGTCGGGGCGTTACAAGGGCGAATTTGAGCCGATTGATTTGGTGGCAGGGCACATTCCTGGTGCGATTAATATTCCATTTGCAGAGAATCTGAATGCCGACGGATCTTTTTTATCGCCAGATCAATTGAACGCTAAATATACTGAAATCCTTGCCAATATTGATTCTGACAAGGTTATTGTGCACTGCGGCTCCGGCGTAACGGCATGTCATACGTTGCTAGCGATGGCGCAGGCAGGTATGGAGATTCCTGGATTATATGTTGGGTCCTGGAGCGAATGGTCGAGAAATAATCGCCCGATTGCAACGGCGTCTTAGTAAATAATTTGCACTATTGTGTAATATTTAAATTCAAAAATTATACTCCATGTAATAAAGAATTGGTGCCACATAATAAAATGCAGCACCAATCTGATTTATGGTTTCTTGTTTTTCAACATTTTATCAAAAAATGCGGCTGTAGCTTGATAGGAAGCTAACCAGTTTTTGTGTAATAAAAATCCATGCACATCGTCCGGAAAGATGAGTTGTTCAAAATAAACCCCTTTTCTGCGTAGCGATTCAGCAATGTCCACCGTTTCACTAAAAGGTACATTTCGGTCGTCATCCGCATGAATGAGCAACACTGGCGAGCGCCAGCCATCCACGTAAGCCATCGGGGAAGACTCATAAGCCCGACGCGCCACAGCTTCCATTTTTTCAGGATTATAACCTGGCACAAAATTCCGAATCACCACATTCCAATCGTGTACCCCATGAAAATCAACGCCTGCCGCGAATAAATCAGATGCTTTTGCCAAACCCATCGCCGTAAGAAATCCGCCATAAGAACCACCCCAAAGCCCTATGCGCGTTGGGTCCACGTCGTTGCGCCCGCGCAAATACAAGCCCGCACCGAGCACATCGTTGAATTCACTGGCACCATTGGCACCATAATTCAGCGCTTCGCGAAATTCCATGCCATAGCCAATACCGCTACGATAATTGACCGATAGCACGATATATCCTTGATTTGCAAGGTATTGATTCATAGCATAGGCATTGTGATAATAGCCTCGATCATGAAAACCCAGGTACATCTGCCGACGCGAACCGCCGTGAAAGAACAATAAAGCCGGTAATTTTTCGCCAGGTTTAAAATTTTTAGGTTTAAACAGTTGACAATGAATTTTCATCCCATCCGCCGCGGAGACAATAACCTGTTCGGGTTCAACCAATTGTGAACTAGGAAAATCCTTTGGCAACGTGCCTGGTGCCAAGGGGCGAATTTCACCTTTGCCATTCAAATAAGCCGCAAACGCCGGTTGGGTAGCAGTAGAAGCCAGTAATGCCACGGTTCCATCCGCAGCTACCGCAGGAAGCCATTGAATGCTTTCGCCGCCCGTCAACGCTTGTACTTTTCCGCTTGCAATATCGACTTTCCAAATGTGCTGCCGATCTATATCATCTTGATTCGACGAGTATATCATGGATTTCTTATCCGGTGATATTGTTACATATTGCACTTCAAAATTACCGGGTGTCAACACCCGCGCATTACCGCCACTTGCCGCCACCGTATACAAATGAAGCCAGCCATCGCCTTCATACGGAAAAACAATTTGATTGTCCGCACTCCAAAACAGTTGATTATCAGCAGAAATACTCCAAAAACTTGAACCGCTGCCCGCTTTAGCCGTCCAAATGGTTTGGGTTTGATTCGTTGTTACATCATGTGTAAGAATAGCCCAAGGCAATCCTTCGCGTTTTTCAATAAATGGTAAATTCTGTTTTTGATTGGGAATGCGCAGAAATGCTAGCTGATTGCCATCGGGCGACCAAACCGGGCTACCATCGCGATCTACACTTGGGCTCAGGTATTGTAATGTTTTTTCAATAACATGATAAATGCCAATGTAACTATGATCGCCCCGATTGCTCACAAATGCGAGTTGCGTACCGTCGGGTGACCAACGCAAGCTACCCGCGCTGCCGCGAATTGTGAATAATTGCGTGACTTTTGCATCTTTTGCCAAATCCGCCGACCAAATTTGTCCTCTTTTGGTGAAAACGATTTTTTTGCCATCCGGCGAAAACGTTGGAGCATTGCCCTCGCTTAATAATGTTGGGCTGCCGCCGCTAAATGGAAGTAAATAAATTTCCTGCTTTGCACCTTCAGGATCGCTCGTCGGATTCGGAATTTCGCCCTGGCGATTGGCACTGCCGCCGCGCACGTAAGCCAGGGTGCTGCCATCTGGCGAAAATTCAATAGTAGAAATTTCCTGCCCATCGTCTTCTGTGTAATTGGTAAGTTGCTTCCCAGCAAAATTTGCGCCTTCAGCTACCCAAAGATTGCGCTTGCCTTCTTGATTCTGCGTCCAGGCAAAACGAGCGCCTTTAGGCGCCGCTACTAAATGCTCAGGAAATGGACTGCTCAAAACTTGCTGTAAAGTAAATGTTTGACTGAATGACACATCATAAATCATCAGCCAGCTCAATAAAAATAAGAGTTTTTTCATATTAGGATAGGTGTTTTTACAATATTAAATTAAAATCACTCAACCGTTTGAGCAATCGAGCATATTTAATTTACAACAAATTCTATATAAAAATCTTATCATCTACGACTATCGATTATTGACTATCAACTATTAACTATCAAACTACCGACTACTTTGTTATTTTTTTCCATTTAAAAGCCTGATTGTCAATGGCTCTATGAATGGACAAAATGCCGTCCAAATGATCGTACTCGTGCTGCATCAGTTCGGAAAGGGCGTCTTCCAATTCCCAGACATGTTCTTGCCAATCCAAATCACGAAATTTCATTTTGCAAGATCGATGCCGCTTCAGGCGCACGAGCAAGTTCGGAAAACTCATGCAATCATCCCACATTTCCATCATGGCTTCACTAAAGTCGTATAATATCGGGTTAATAATCGCAATTGGCTTATCAATATTCATTACAATCAATCGCTTCATTACACCTACCTGCGGAGCAGCGATGGCGCGACCGGCGTTGTACTTTGCTCGAAATTCAAGGATTACATTAGCCATTCCGTTTACAACAGGCTGTAAATCTTGGAGTTCTGATGGCTCCACAGGTGCGCATTTTTCGTAGAGGCGCGGATCGCCGAGTAGAATGATGTCTTCGAGGTGCATAATGAACGTTTAAAATAATTGCAGCGACTAAAATACGAATTGAAAATTGTAATTTGTTTATTATTTGTAAGAAGAAGCCATTCTTATATTTGACCCAAAGCGGTCGTTCTTATTTTCACATTAATCGAAATTTTTTATTGCAAACGCAGAAAAAACACTATCTTTCGCTTGTATTCACTACTTTTTTATTCCGCACAGCTTTACTTCACATTTGTAGCAGGCATCGCTTTCAGCGATTATTAAGCCATAGTAATTTATTCATTTTTAAATATTTACAACATGAAAATCATCACCCTACTCCTGGCGCTCCTGTTGGGCGCAGTTACTTCGTTTGCTCAATTGACACAGCCCCCCAGCGGCGACAATCAAAAGAGCGTGACTACCCAATACATTGGCGCTCTGGCGCATGTTACCATCACGTACAGCAGCCCAAACGTACATGGACCCGGCGGCGAGGATCGCAGCGGCAAAATCTGGGGAGAACTCGTACCCTACGGCTTGACCGATCAAGGTTTTGGCACAAGTAAAGCAGCACCTTGGCGCGCCGGCGCAAACGAAAACACCGTTTTTGAATTTTCGCACGATGTAATGATTCAAGGGCAAGCGCTCAAGGCTGGTCGATACGGCTTTCACGTCATTGTTGAAAAAGAAGGTCCCTGGACGCTTATTTTTTCTAACAACGCCGCTGCCTGGGGTAGCTTTTTTTATGACCCAAAGGAGGATGCCTTGCGCGTGCAGGCAACGCCTGAGAAGAGCGAGTACCACGAGTGGCTGACGTATGAATTTGTAGATCGCCAGCCTGAATCTGCGACCGTAGCTTTGATGTGGGAAAATACCAAACTGCCGTTTACCATTGCAGTGCCGAATATAAAGCAATTGTACGTGGATCAAATGCGGCGCGATTTGCAGGATGATACGGGCTTTGACCATCGCAACTGGGCAACGGCGGCGGCCTGGTGCGTACAGCATGATGTGAACTTGCAAGAGGCACTGACATGGGCGGATTACGCCATCAGTGGCGCTTTCATTGGACAGGAAGATTTTCAAACGCTGCAAACGAAGTCCATGGTATTGCAAAAGCTGAATCGCACCGCCGAAGCGCAGCAAATCATGGATAAAGCCATCAAACACTCCTCTGCAACGCCCTTTGCCATCCATACGTATGGACGTCAATTGTTAACAGCGGGCGACAAAAAGAAAGCCCTCGAAATTTTTGAATACAATCATCAACGTTTCAACGGCGCTTGGCCCAGCAATGTTGGCTTGGCGCGTGCCTACTCCGCTAACGGTCAGTTCGACAAAGCGCTGAAACATGCCCAATTAGCCCTGGCGCAAGCACCCGATGATGTAAATAAAAACTTCCTGACGCAAGCCATCGAAAAATTGAAGCAAAAGCAGGATATTAATTAGGGGGATGGGGGGATAGGGAGATAGGTTTATTGGGTAATGCATGATCCAATCTCCCTATTACCCTATCCACCTATTACCCCTTTATCCACCTATTACCCCTTTTAAACCACCTCCTTAAGCACTTTCACAAACGCCTCCACTTCTTCCACTTTCCCGGTACTCACCCGGCACCATTTTGTCAGCGGCGGAAACGGACGCCCTACCATAATCCCTTTATCTGCCATCATTTTATTCATTTCTGTCACCTCTTTTCCAGCATTAAAGAAAACAAAGTTGGCATGCGACTTCGTATAAGGCATTTTCAACTCATCCAGCGTTTTGTACATCACATTCAGGCACTCTGCATTCTTTTGCAAGCTAAATTTATAAAACGCCACGTCTTCCATTGCTGCCTTAGCCGCTTGAATCGCTGGCACACTCACCCCTGCCATTGTGTTTTCTTTCAAACGCTGTGCTATATCGGGTCTAGCAACCAAGTAACCTACGCGAATGCCCGCCATGCCATACACTTTGGAAAAAGTACGCGACACAATCACATTCATCCCCTGCTTCACCAGTTCTATCATCGATGGGTAATTCGGTTCGGTGATGTAGTCAAAATAAGCTTCATCCGCAAAGACAACCGTT
Source organism: uncultured Saprospiraceae bacterium (assembly GCA_964517145.1). Taxonomy (GTDB): domain Bacteria; phylum Bacteroidota; class Bacteroidia; order Chitinophagales; family Saprospiraceae; genus JADJNW01. The sequence continues at coordinate 7,029 of CAZFBN010000122.1, read as the reverse complement.
TGCCTGGAAATGCTGGCACAAAAATCCTTCATGCGCGCAGCCGACAAGATCGTGCCGGTTGGATTATTCGGATTGCAGACAAACACCAGCTTCGTGCTATTCGTCAGGCGGCGTTCCATGGCATCTATATCGTGCGTCAGTTTGTCATCCAGCGGTACATAATGCACATAAGCGCCAAACTGCTTGGCATAGTCCATCAGCGCCAGAAAGGTGGGCTCTGCCGCTACAATTTCCCCGCCATGCAAGCCATACGTCAAGCCCGCTGCTTTCAATCCTTCCGTAGAGCCCCCCGTGAGCACCACATGATCCGCTGGTACGCTATGTTTCTTGGCAATGAGCTCTGTCAATTCTCGTGCCTGCGCGAACGGGTAGCGACAAGCATCGCCAAAACCATCCAAAATTGCCTGTTTTACTTTGTCGGAAGGTCCATACGGATTTTCATTCGCTGACAGTCGAATGGGTGTTTTCGGTGCGTTATTTGCTACAATGCGTAAGGGAGCAGCTTCGCTTGCCAGGGCGTTTGCGCCTCCAAACAAACTGAATGCACCAGCCATGCCAGCAGTGCGAAGCCAGGTTCTGCGGTCGAATTGAGTTGCCATCTTGCCTTTTTTTGTTTGCAAAATAGCAAATATTACCGAATATTTTACTGCTTAATAAAGGTTTTGCCAACGGCTCCCTTGTCTGTCTGCAATTTTAAAATATAGATGCCAGAAAATATGTTGGAAACGTCAACTATTTCCAAATTATTGACAATGTTGATCTGTTTTACCAAACTTCCTTTCGTATCGAAAATACCTGCTTCTAATACTTTTGCAGAAAAATTTTTTAAATCAATATTTAATTCTGATTGTACAAGCGGATTGGGGTATAAAAGTATTTGACTTGCCAGGTGTTGAATTTCATTTGCTGCTGTTGTCTTTTGACGTACCTGATTCTTGGCAGAAACAATGCACAAATCAGGATCAAAGATCACTTCCACGACCTTAGTTGAAATAAATTCGCTGAATACTTGTCCTGAAAATTGATGATTCAAACTTAAGTTGGCAATCTCTCCGTTTTCACTGCGCAATTGAATCGGGACTTTCATTTCAAAAAAATCAACCGAAGGGTGTGAGGTCGTTTGATTGATCTTCAAATTGACCATTTGATTGGCATCTTGCTCCCATTCTATTTGGTAAGAAGGGTAGCCCTGCCCGTAAAACCAATCTTCAAAAAATTCGGTCAAATCCTGCCCGCTCTGCGCTTCCAAGTGCCTTTTCAAATCCTCGGTTTTAGCATAGCCATGAGCCAGTTTTGGATCATTGATATAGTTGCGAATAGCATTGTAAAAATCGCTGGGTGTCAATTGGCTGCATCGCAGCATGTGCAACAGCATTGCCCCTTTATCGTAGCTCAATCGCCCGTTAAAAATGCGGTTCACACTCGTAGTATCGTCCACCCACACGGAGCCGCCGGACTGGCTGGTCACACTTGCTATTTTATTGCGCACCCAGGTTTTAAAATCCATTGTACCAATGCCCGCCTCCTGCGTCAGCCCTTCGAGGTAAGTGGCGAAGCCTTCGTTGAGCCAAATATCGCGCCAGCTGCCGCAGGTCACCTTGTCGCCAAACCACTGATGTGCCAACTCGTGCGCTTGCAACAGGTGCGAAAAACCGCCCATAAAGCTCATTGTCTGATGCTCCTCGCCGCCACCAAAGCCAAACTGTGCGTGTCCATATTTTTCTTTGGCAAAGGGATAAGTACCAAATAAATTATTGTACAATTCCATGGATTGCACGGTGCGGTACGTCTGTCTGCGAATGCTATTCAATTGTTCTGGATAAACATAATTCAAAATTTCCAGGGTATCGCCCTCTGGTAAGCGGATGTAATCGGAATAGACGGCATAATTGGTCACGCCGATGGCAATCAGATAGGTAGTAATGGGATAGCGGTGCTTCCAGTGGTAAGTTTTGAAGGTATCTTGCTGCGTTTCGGCTACGAGTACCCCATTGCTCGCTACGCGGTACTGCTGTGGCGTTTTGACCAGCACATCTATCGAATCTATTTTGTCTCCCAAGTCCATTTTGCTGGGCCACCAGTCTTTAGAGCCGTAGGGTTCTGATAGTGTCCAGATGATGGGCGTGTTGCTGTGGAACGTTTGGCTAAACGAACCAAAACCTGTGCGGGGCGGCGTGCCTTCATACGTGATGGCAAGAGAATCCAACTGCCCATTGGCAATGACCACAGGCAGTACAATTTGTACACGATCATCATTGGTTTGCGTAAAGCTCACATTTTGACCATGATAGCGTACCTGGTTGACCGTCAACGATTTTGACAGCTCAAAATGAATTTCTTTAAAGTTGGCTTCCATTGGCACAAAATACGCCGTAACCGTACCTTTGATATAATACACCCTGGGATCCACCGTCCACTCCAGGCGGTGGTATTTTAAGTCATAATTGTCGGTGTAAGGATTGGTGCGAAACTGCAACAAATCAGTGTGCGCGCGGGCTTCCATTTCCACTATGTGCGCCTCGTCTTTACAATTCCAATCTTCTTGTGCACCCAGCTTCCCTATCAAAAGCAGGGCAAATAAAGTAAGCATAACTCTCATAAGCGATGTTCTAAACGTTTTTAGTTGTAAATTAACATGAATGATGGATAAAATGAATCGTATCATATTGATCGTCAAACAATAAAAATATTCTTAAACGATTTTTCAAATCACTGCTCAAACCACCACACTTTTTTTAAAACCACCTTAGCTACCATAGATCACTTTAGCATCTAAAAGGTGCATCCTTAGGTGTTCTTAGATGCCTAAGGTGGCAAAAAATGACCGATTTAGCGCAGCTAAATCCATCCGTTACGTTAGATTAATAAGATCGAGCTTTAGGTTGTAAATGTTCAATTCGAGGTTCCAGAGGATACAATTAAACGGATTAAAGGTAAGCATGAGTAGGTAGCTTTGCATTTTTATAACGCAGAACTTTAGCATTTGCCAATAGCCGACGCTTACTGCATCAAACCAACTCGTATCAAGCGCTCTTTGATTTCCTAGCACGCTGTGTCTCTGCGCCTCCGCCTGAAATTGTCCATTAATAATACGCCATAACTTTTTTGAAATATGAAAAAAAGCGTTTATTTTTACTACGCATAGTCAATTTATTTCTTAACAAAAACATTTATGCACATGGCTCGTAGAACCTCCGGGCGCATCAAGTTGCCCCTCAATCCAAAAGACATTTTGGATCTTTCACAGAAAATTTATCAAAAACACGTAAATGATGGCGCTGCTTCTCCCTTGCACAGCATGGAAAGCAGTCCTTGGGACACCTTAGGTCCTGAGATCATGTACGCACAAGCCAAGCACGAAGAAGCCGAAGAGTACCGCCGCAAAATGGAAGAAGCCTACCGCGAACGCGACCGACACATACCTCGTTACAAAGACCTAGTACGCGCCACTGCTGCGCTGCTCAAAGCGCTGTTTCGCACCAACCCCAAGCGCCTGGGTGAATGGCACTTTGATATAGATGACTCCGTTCCGGTAAAAAAAGCAGATACAAAAGCGTAAACCGCTCACCGGCTTCCTAAAAAGGCAGTGCGACTTCCCGTTGCACTGCCTTTTTTTGTATAAAATGCCAAATAATTAGTGTTGTAAGCCAAATAATTAGTATAAGTCGCTAGATAATTAGTGTTAGAAGGCAAATAATTAGTGTAAACCACTAAATAATTAAAATAAGATGCCAAATAATTTAAATTATCCGCTGGTTTATTTTAATTATTTGCCACCTAATAAAAATAAGTTGGCAGATTATTTTAATTAGATGTCGCCTAATAGAAATAAGATGGCTTCTAATACTAATAAAATGACAGATTATACAAATGAATAACAATCTAAATGAATGAGTTTGCTGCCTGTAACTTTGTAAGCGACAGTTTTAAGATGTATTTTAGGAACTATATTTTTATTTTTTAGTAATACAAGATTGCTGCCTCCAGAAATTTAAAAAATTTCCGAAAATTTTAGTAAAAATCCAGTAATTTATCCTTTATCACTCATTCTTACTAGAATAACAATAGCAGAAATAGCGGTCAATACGCCAATTGTCAGAATAGATATATTTATTCCAAATGCATCTGCAATGATTCCGGTTATTAATGCCCCAATTGCATAGCCCAGGTCGCGCCACAAACGGAAAGTGCCCAGACTTTCTGGTCGTTGTACAGGATTTGTATAGTCGGCAATGGCATTTAAAAAGGTAGGATAAACCAATGCAGTACCTAAGCCCAGCACTACTCCAATGAAAGCAAAATGTACAAAATTGCTTGCCCAAACTAAGAGGATAATACCTACCGCTTGCCCCAACATGCCCCAAAACAGCAGCATTTTCTTAGAATACAAGTCAGATAATTTGCCGGTTCCCAGCTGGCTCAGCCCCCACACCATCGGATAAATGGCAGCCAGGATGCCAATTTGCGTTTGATCAAACTGTTTGCTAAGCAATAGTAAGGGGAGTAGCCCCCAAATCATTCCATCGTTGAGGTTATTCACCAAACCTGCTTGCGTAATAGCGCTCAGAGACTTATGTCGCAAGGTAGTATCCCAAAATGGATGCTTTAAATCGGCAGTGGTATTCACGCTGTGCTCTTTTGCCACGTGTTGGTGGGTATCTTTGACGAAAAAGAAGCTCAATAACAACCCGGAGAAAGCAAATACGATCCCTAGGTAAAAGGGGTAGGGGCGCACGCCATACTCGTTAGCAATGTAACCAGTTAAAAATGCCACCAAACCCACCGCCACGTACCCGGCAAACTCATTGATGCCTACGGCTAGCCCACGATTGCGGTCGCCGACGAGGTCTATCTTCATTAAGACGGCAGCACTCCAGGTCAATCCCTGGTTTACACCTAATAAGACGTTGGCAAACACAATCCATGCCCAATCTTCGGCATATATGAGGATAAACGGAATAGGTAAAGCAACAACCCAACCGAGTACCAGTAAATTTTTGCGCCCGAAGGAATTGGCTAACCTACCGGTAAAGTAATTAAAACCCGCTTTGGTAATGCCAAACGCCATGATGAAGGAGAAAGCCGCCGTTTTGGAGGCAATCCCGAACGCCTGTTCCGCCAATTGAGGCAAAACGGTACGCTCCAGCCCGATCATACCCCCTACAAAAGCATTGACCAGGACCAATAGGGCAAATTGTCGTCCGTTTTCTTTCAGTCCTAATTGGACATGTTCCATGATGTTGTTTTATTAAATCGTGCGGGAATTGGTTCTTGTTTTTATATCATTTGATTGCCCAAAAATATCATTCCATGCTTTTAATCCGCCTTCCAAAGAATAGGCATCATAGCCTTTCATGGCTAAAATTTCGGCAGCAAACAGACTTAATTTGCCTCCTGTACAGAATATTACAACAGGTACAACCTTGTCAAGATGTAAGTAATCTAAAGCATTTTTGTCTTCCATCTTAAGTTGCTCATATACATTTAAATGAATACTATTTGGAAAATGCCACTCCATGCGTTGTGGCAAAGGGCGGATGTCAATAAGAGAAACTTTTTTGCCCGCTTTCAACCATTTTTGGAGTGTTGGAGCATCTATTGTTTTTATTACAGTCATTGTCAGCTAATTTTAGTAAATGCCTCAAAGATCAAGGCATTGGCAAAAAAATCCTTTTACATTTGTTAAATAATGCAGCGTGTGAAAAATAAATTCACAGGGCAGGAAAGGTAAACTCAGGGAATAGAAAAGCAATTAAAAGGTCAATATTTTATCACTTTCGACAACCCAATTGGTCAATTCCTGCATGGTGCTGAGTTGTGTACCTTTAAGCAGGCTTATTGCTTTTAAGCCCCGGGCATCGGCACAGCTACCGCAGATTTTCACTTCGGCACCCTTGGTCAACGCTAATTTTAGCATTCGTTCAATATTATAATAGCCATTAGGCGTAGTTTGATTGGGAATTGCACAGGCAACCGCATCAGCCATTAAAAATATTTTGACTTTTACTTCCGCGTGTTCTTTCCCCAATTGATTGGCTATTCTCAAAGCATTGTATGCTTTCTCCGTACCGTAGGGAGCATCATTGACAATAATTAAAATTTGCATGGTTTTTTGCTACAAAACTACCTGCAACAGATAATCATTCTTATGATTTATGTCACTTCTTTACTTTTTTGCCCGGATTCTACTCAAACTGACCTGTGTGATGCCTAAATAGGAAGCGATATACTTCAATGAAACTCTTTTGACAATTTCTGGCATATCGTGTAAAAGCGCAGCGTAGCGTTCTTCAGCAGTGTGAAACTGAATGCTTTCAATTCGATTGACCGTATCTACATATGCACTTTCAAATATTTTACGAAAAAGACGTTCAATTTGCGGAAAAGCATCGTATAACTGAAAAAGTCGGATGGCACTGATGGCTACAATCTCTGAGTCTTCTAATACTTGAATGGCTTTACGGGATGGCTTTCCACTAAAAAGGCTTTCTACTCTGGCAATGATATTGTTTTCAGCGGCAAAGCATTCTGTTATATCAACGCCGTCTTTGTAATAATAAATTCTGGCAATTCCCTTTTTGATGAAGTAAATTGTCTTGCAGGTATGACCAATAGGCTGTAAGATGTCATTTTTTTTTATTTGCAATATAGAACATGCTTCTAGCAATATCTTTTGTGAAGCCTGAGAAAGTATTTGAAATGATTGGAAATAAGCTAATAATTCATTCATGTATTTTGTAACGGCTTTTAATAAAACAGTTTTTTATTTTATTTTGAATAGTTTTAGTTTTTAGAACTGAGCTTTTAAGTGTAACTTAAAAATAATAACTTTTTTTCTCTTGACAAAAATTTACAGTAAAGTCAATATCCATCCCACCACCGCACTCCCTATCACAATCCACATCGTATTCACCTTTGGATAGCGCAATAAAATAAAGAAACTGACAATACCAATCAACACACCCCGCCAATCTTGTACCACGCTGCTGCCCAATTGCACGACGGCGGCAAGCATCACGGCTACGGCGG
>CAZFBN010000121.1:0-17166 GCA_964517145.1 uncultured Saprospiraceae bacterium | reverse complement strand
TAAAAGCAAATTGGTTTATTACGTAATTCTATTCCACTGAATTTGTGTTTAAAACCAATTGCACGGTTTATTCAACATTTTTTAATTTCATAAGCCAACAATTCGTAATTTTAGCTGCTGATGCGTTGTATAGGCGAATCAATCAAAATCGCACTAATACTATGCAGGAAAAGGAAATTGTAAGAGTACTTCTGGTAGATGACGAGCCAAATGTTTTAACAGCGCTTGAACTGCTGATTCAGAAAGAGGGCTACGAAGTGCATAAATCCATCAACGGCGAAGATGCGCTGGCAATGCTGGAAAAATACAAGCCACATGTCGTGGTGCTGGATGTCATGATGCCCCGTATGAATGGATTTGATGTGGCAAAACGCATCCGCTCGAATTCCAACTTTGATGGAACGCAAATTATCTTCCTAGACGAGCCTGAAAAACAGGAAAACCGCTTTGAAGGCTATGGCAATGGTGCCGAAATGTATATTACCAAACCATTTGACAATCAAACGCTTATTAGCGCTATCAAAGAACTGGTCGTTTAAAACGACCAATTCTTTGATTAATTTGTATGCTTCTCTCTTTTTCCCGCAGCAAAAATTTTCATATTTTCCCTAATTTTATTCATTTTGCAATCGCTCCGATTCAAATAAAAAGACTACGACACCATGACCCAACGTATCAAAACTTTTGACGACTACAAAGCTGCTTACGAACACAGCGTCCAAGACCCGGAAGGCTTCTGGGCAGACATTGCTTCTACTTTCCAATGGCGCAAGCCTTGGGACAAAGTGCTGGAATGGGACTTCCGCAATCTGGACGTAAAATGGTTCATCGGTGGTAAGCTCAACATCACCGAAAATGCCCTCGACCGCCACCTGGCAACGCGCGGCGATCAGATCGCCATCATTTGGGAACCTAACAATCCGAATGCTCCCAATAAAACCTTTACCTACAAAGAATTACACGCGGAAGTGTGCAAAGCTGCCAATGCCTTGAAATCTTTGGGCATTCAGAAAGGTGACCGCGTCTGCTTCTACATGCCGATGGTGCCGGAACTGGCAATTGGCGTGCTCGCTTGCGCGCGCATCGGGGCGATTCACTCGGTGGTATTTGCGGGTTTTTCGGCACATGCCTTAGCCGACCGGATTAAGGATGCCACTTGTAAAATGGTGATCTGTTCGGATTACAACGATCGCGGACCCAAGCACATCCCGGTAAAAACCGTTGTGGATGAGGCGATTAGCATGGGTTGTGATTCCATTGAAACCGTGCTCGTGCAGCAGAATGCGAAAGATAAAACCATGGCAATGACCGAAGGTCGTGACCATTGGTGGCACAATGTGGTGGATCATCAGAGCGCCGACTGCCCCGCCGAAGAAATGGACGCGGAAGACATGCTCTTCATCCTCTACACCTCCGGCTCGACGGGCAAACCCAAGGGTGTGGTGCATACCTGCGGCGGCTACATGATTTACACCAAATATAGTTTTGAAAATGTATTTCAATACGATCCTGGCGATATTTACTGGTGCACGGCGGATATTGGCTGGATCACGGGGCATTCTTATATTGTGTATGGACCGCTCTTGGCAGGCGCTACGAGCATTATGTTCGAGGGCGTTCCCACCTATCCCGACGCGAGTCGCTTCTGGCAGATTTGTGAAAAATACAAAGTGACGCATTTCTACACCGCACCGACCGCCATTCGCGCCTTGCAGGCAATGGGCGACCATTACACTAAAGGGCATGACTTGAGCGCCATCAAAGTGCTAGGCAGTGTGGGCGAACCCATCAATGAAGAAGCCTGGCACTGGTACCAAAACCATATAGGGCGGGGCGAAGTGCCCATCGTGGATACCTGGTGGCAAACGGAAACCGGCGGCATTATGATTTCTCCGCTGGCGCACATCACGCCGCTCAAACCTTGCTACGCGACCCTACCCTTGCCCGGCGTGCAGCCTTGTCTGGTGGATGCGAATGGCGTGGAACTGGAAGAAAATGACGTAGAAGGGATGTTGTGCATCAAATTTCCTTGGCCCTCGATCATCCGCACGACCTATGGCGACCACGAACGCGCCCGGCAGACCTATTTTGCAACTTTTGATAATAAATACTTCACTGGCGACGGCGCGCGCCGCGACGCAGACGGCTTCTACCGCATCATTGGTCGGGTGGACGATGTGATTAACGTCTCCGGTCACCGCATTGGCACCGCCGAAGTGGAAAATGCCATCAACCAGCATCCAAATGTTGTAGAATCTGCCGTGGTGGGCTACCCGCACGACATCAAAGGGCAGGGCATCTATGCATATGTGATTACCTCCAATCTGATTGACGATGAGGAAGCGTTCCGCAAAGAAGTGCTCGATGTGGTGACGAAAGAAATTGGTCCGATTGCTAAGCCCGATAAAATTCAGATCGTCTCTGGCTTACCCAAGACCCGCTCTGGCAAAATTATGCGCCGTATCTTGCGCAAAGTCGCTTCTAATGAACTGGATAGCCTCGGCGATACCTCTACTTTATTGAATCCTGAGGTGGTAGAGGAAATTAAAGATGGTTCGCTGGTGAAGTCTTGACTATTACTGCGTCGCTGGAAGGGGCAAAGTCTTTCATGTTGTATGCAAATTTAATGACTATGAAATAATAACAAATCTATCTATTTTCGGTACAAAGTGAAATGACTTGCAAAGTATTAAATTTGGATTATTTGCAAGTCATTTCATCTTGAAGCATAATGATTTATTTCATCTGAAAATCTGCCAAACTTTTTTATTTTTCGCCCAAACCAATCCACTGCATCATGTTACAGTCACGCCTACTGCTCTTTTTTGCTTTTATTAGCACCTTTGGCTTTGCACAAAATTATCAACTCGGATCGCCCGATGGGAAGTTGCAAGTAACTTTGCAATTGGGCAATGCCACTCGTTTTTCCTTGAAATATAACGGCAATACACTCCTAGAGCCCTCGCGGCTGGCGCTGCTCACCAGCAAGGGCACATATCCTGCGTTTCCAACCAAGTTGCCTAAAGCAGTTAAAACGACGATTCAACGAACAGTTGAGCCGGTTGTGCGTCAAAAAAGTGCCAACATTGCAGAGCATTGCAACGAATTGCGCTTGAATTTTGGTACTTACACCTTGGCGTTACGCGCTTATAATGAAGGATTTGCATATCGTTTTGAAACGAATGAATCGGGTGAATTATATGTTTTAGACGAAGTGCTCGATTTGCGTTTGCCGCAAGGCGATTCGATCTATTTCGCGGAGGAAGAACGTTTTATGTCGCACAACGAGCGCTTGTATAAAAAATATGCCCCTGCTGACATTTCTAACAAACAGTTTGCAAGCCTGCCAGATTTGATTGAAAATCAACAGGGTATTAAAATTTTTGTTTCCGAAAGTGATTTGCAAGACTACGCAGGCATGTGGCTGCAAGGCACGGGCGGCAATGGTTTTCGTGCAATCTTCCCAAAATATCCGCTGAGCGAAAAAGCGATGAATGATCGCGACGTATATGTCACAGAGCGTGCTGATTATATTGCCAAAACGACCGGCACACGCACTTTCCCTTGGCGTGTTTTTGCAGTTGCGGAGCAGGATGCCGATCTTCTTGAAAATCAATTGGTTTATTTGCTCGCGCGCCCTTCTCAAGGCGATTTTTCCTGGATAAAACCTGGTAAAGTGGCTTGGGATTGGTGGAACGCGAACAATATCATTGGCGTAGATTTTAAATCGGGCGTAAATACGGAGACTTACAAATACTACGTGGACTTTGCAGCAAAGCATGGTTTGGAATATATTATTCTGGATGAAGGCTGGACGACACCAGGCAATTTGTCAGAAATCAGTCCGGCTATGAATATGGAGGCACTTTTTGCTTACGCCAAAAGTAAAAATGTGCGCATTGTGCCTTGGATGCTCTGGACGGCGTTGGATGAAGAAATGACAAGTGCACTCGATCAGCTCCAAAAGTGGGGAGCCGCCGGTATCAAAGTAGATTTTATGCAACGCGATGACCAAAAAATGGTGAATTACTACTGGCGCGTAGCAGAAGAGGCTGCCAAACGACAGCTGATGGTGGATTTTCATGGCGCATACAAACCAACGGGCTTGCACCGCACTTTCCCGAATGTCATTTCAAATGAGGGTGTGATGGGTTTGGAAAATTCAAAATGGGATGTGAATGCTAATATTGGACCGGAACACAATGTAACCATTCCTTTTATTCGCATGGTAGCTGGTCCGATGGATTATACACCAGGTGCGATGCTCAATGCGCAAAAAGCCGACTGGCGTCCTATTTTCAGTGTGCCAATGAGTTTAGGGACGCGTTGCCATCAACTGGCGATGTATGTGGTGTATGAAAGTCCTTTGCAAATGCTGGCAGATAGCCCAAGTAATTATTTAAAAGAAACGGAAAGTTTGCAGTTTATCGCACCCATTCCTGCGGTTTGGGATACTACGGTGGCACTCACTGGAAAAGTGGGCGACTATGTGGCGGTGGCACGTCGCACTGCAAATGGAGATTGGTATGTGGGGGCTATGACCGATTGGACGGCACGAAGTTTGACACTCGATTTTTCATTTTTGCCTGCAGGCAATTATGCACTCGTAATTTTTCAGGATGGTATCAACGCAGATCGCCATGCCATGGATTATAAAAAAGTGACGCGCACCTTGCGAGCTGGTGAAAAATTAACCATTCAAATGGCACCGGGCGGTGGCTGGGTTGCGAGATTGGTGAAACAATAAACATTTGTAACAAAGCAATCTTCGAATGTCAGAAAATGTGCTTACACCGGAAGAGTTAAATCAAATTCGTGAAGATTTGACGCTGCTGTTATTATTTTTAAATGGCTGGGAAGAAGGATTGACAGGCATGGAGAAAACCTGGCTGCGCAGTTGGAAAGGGTTCGATCATGGTACAATAAATGTGTTGGCGCTCAAAGATTACATCCAGGATAGCCCTGGTAGTAAATCCGTAACGCTGACGGACGAAGGCGAACTGAGAGCAAGGCTATTGGTAAAGCATTATTTGAATAAAGACATTTAATGTTATAAAATTTAAACAAACAATAATAATAAAATACCCCAAAGCATGATAGCTTTGGTAAATTGGCTAAGCCGGTGATAATCATCGGTATTTTTGGATCGGATTAATAAGATTGTTGCAATAAATGTCATTATTATTAAAAGTAATAAAGCTATTTTACCAGATGACATTACATTTGAAAATTGCATTATAGTAAAATAAACCAAGTACAATAAAAGTAAAACAATGGATGCGCCTGCTATCCTTTTAGCAGTCAAACTTCCCCAGGCAATGGGTGCAGTGCGTGCGCCCGTGGCGGCATCTCCTTTTTGGTCTTCTAAATCTTTTACAATTTCACGAAAAAGCGTAGAAAAAAAAGCGAAAACGGCATAATACGTAAACAAATGCGTGACGCGCGCCAGCACAGGCGCAGGCAGTAAGGTCAGGGCAGGTGCTTCCGCCAGCCAAACAATCAAGGCAACACCCGCACAATACAAAGAAATGAGAACATTGCCGCTGAGTGGTCGTTTTTTGAGCCAAATGGAATATGCCAGCAGCCCGACGACTGCTGTTGGAAAAATAAAAAGCAGCGACATCCGGTCCACAACAAACGCCAGGTAAGTCGAGAAAAGAAAGCCCCCAAGATTAAAGCAAAAATAAAGCCAATAAGCCGTAGCAGAAGTGATTCGCCTACCGATGATAACCTGGTCTGGTTTGTTCACCAAATCCGTGCGCACATCTACAATATCATTAACAATATAACCTCCCGCGGTTATTAAAACAGTAATGATAATAAATAAATGAAATTGCTCGCGAAGTAAGGTTGGCATTATATATTGCGACTCAAGCGCCGGAATAATGATACGTTCGTATAATAGCCACTGCGTGAGCGCTACAATAAAGAGATTTGGCAATCGAATCAATCGCAACAGTGATAACATGAAAGTTGCATATTTTGGCAAAAACAACCTCCAAAGTTAATCATTTTCTGTTATCCATTTCTCTTGCAATTTCATTACTTTTTCAATCACATCGCGCACGCAACCATCGCCGCCTTTGAAAGGAGAAATGTAATCAACAAATTCAAGAATTTCAGGAATGGCATCACTGGGGCAAGTAGGCACGCCGACGCGCTGCATGACGGGGCGGTCGGGGAAATCATCGCCCATGTATAAAATGCCGTGAAGATTTAAATCATATTTTTCTACAAATTCCTTGAACGCCTCCATTTTTTGTTGTTTGCCCGCATAAATGTCTATGACGCCCAATCCTTCGAGTCTTTTGCGCACGCCTTCTGAGTTTCCGCCGGTGATAATGCAGACCCGAAAACCTGCTTTTACGGCTTTTTTAATGGCATATCCATCGCGCACATTCATTTTACGCAGCAAATGTCCATCTTCCGTTATCAGAATTTGATTGTCAGTCATCACCCCATCTACATCAAAGATGAAGGTATGCACTTCGCGGAACTTCTCTAATTGATTCATGGCAAGTTGTTATGGAATTAGCAGTTAGCCAGTGCCTTTCTAAGTCTCTCGGTCACTCATTATTATCTCGCCATTCATACACCCATTTTGCCTGAATTTGCTCCAAATGCCCTTCGGTACTTTCTTCGCGTTTGCCTTCAAAGTTGGGAATTTCCAAAATCCATTCCAGCAAATCGGTAAACCGAATGCGGTAAATTTTTCCTTCATCGAATGCATCGCCAAAACGCTCGTACAGTTTCATGGCAATGTCTTCATGGTCATTCCAGTTAATCGGCAGATTATCAATATCTTCAAAAGCCATTTTGTATGTTGTTTAAAGTTGAAGGTTAAGCTTTGTATGTTTAAAATTGCAGATTTGAAGTTCAAAGTAAAGTTTATAAAGTGAAGAAGTTTAGAAACCCTAAAAACGCATCTTTCTAAACCTCCAGCACCTTTAATGTTCGTGCCCGATAATCCTGGATTGGTCAGGAATTTGCACTTCAATCACGGCATCATCCTCCAAAATCACACATTGGCAGCCCAGGCGCGACTCCAAACGAGGATTGATGGCTCGATCAATAAAATCTTCTTCTTTATCAGAAATTTCTTCTAAAAACTCCTCCCCCGCCTCGATGTAAACATGACAGGTGCTGCACGCGCACACGCCGCCACAGTTGTGATTGAGGTGAATATCGTTGTCTTCTGTTACTTCCAGAATCGAATAGCCTGTTTCTACGTTTTCCACCGTTTTGGGTGGAATGGATTTATCTTCAAAAGTAAACTTTATAGTAGCCATAAATTATGATTGTTAGTGCTTGTTGGTTAACAATTAAACAGATAACCGTTTACCAATAAACACCAATTTTTCCGCAAATGTAGTTTTTGTCGCTCATTCAAACAACTACACCCTCTTTTAGTTTGGAATACTTCTGAACATCTTGCGAAACGCCCACCAGTATTGAGCTGGCTAAAAACTAACTGAATACTCTACCAGCCATGCTATTATTTTATTCTACTATAAAATTGATTTTTTCTACGCCGGTATTGCCAGTTCTGGCGTCATAGGCATATACCATGAATTCATAATTACCGGATTGTGCAATCGGTATGGCTCCTGCGAAGATATTATCCGTGCTGGTTATTTGTAATGGATACACGCCAATTTTCTTACCATTGTGTTTTACCATTGCCTGCACTTCCATTTTAGACCCATCCCACAAGCCGCCATTAGAAATCGTACAACCGCACATCATTACGACATTTACTTCCACATTTACCTTGCCTTCTTTCAAATCTGCTTTTCGCAGTGTTCGATGGGTATTCGGATGTAAAATATCCATAATAAATCCTGGAATTTCCAGCACCACGCCATCTCCCACAATGTCTTTGCCAGGAATAAGCCATAGCTGGGTAGAAGCTACCACCCGCGCTTCCCGCTTGGCGAAAGGGCTGTGTGCTTCGATGGTGACAAAAACCGGCTCGCTCAGGTCCAGATTGGCTTCAAACCGTGCCGTGCGCTCGTCGGATAAAGACTCAAAACGCTGCACCGGCGTGCTCATGATGCGTTGCGTATTTCCGGTGGCGCCTTCCGTTAGTCCTTTGGCAAGCAATTCGCCTGTATCGGCATTTTTTATCAAAATCAGAGCGCCGCCGATAGAAGTACCAATAAATTTTGCATCTTTAGCTTTAGCTCGCACCACTATCCGTGTATTCTGAGCATTTAAAAAAAGAGTAAATCCACTCAATATCAATAAAAATAGTATCCTTCTCATCGTGCAATTAGTTTAAGTTCCAAATATATCATTATTTTTGGCAGATTCAAAAAAGCGGCTCATCCTATGCAGCAATTCATTGTTCAGTTAAAAGATGTCAATATTTATCAGCAAAATAATTTGATTTTACAAAATGTAAATTTAAAAATAGCAAAAGGAGAATTTACCTACCTCATTGGCAAAACTGGCAGCGGCAAGTCCAGTCTGCTCAAAACCATTTATGCCGCCCTGCCGCTCACGGTGGGCAAAGGAGAAGTGGTTGGATATGATTTGACAAAACTCGACCGACGCAGCATTCCTCTGCTTCGCCGCAAATTGGGCATTGTATTTCAGGATTTTAATTTGCTTACAGATCGCTCCGTTGAACAAAATCTGCGCTTTGTGCTGGAAGCTACCGGCTGGGTGAGTGATACGAGCATCAAACAACGCATCAACGAAGTGCTAGAGCAGGTGAATTTAGCTGATAAAATTTATAAAATGCCCCACGAGCTTTCGGGTGGCGAGCAACAGCGGGTGGTGATTGCCCGTGCTTTGCTCAACAAACCGATGCTCATTATCGCCGATGAACCAACGGGTAATCTTGACCCTGAAACTAGCGACGATATTCTATTGTTGATGAGGCAATTAGCTTTAAAAAATGATTCTGCTGTTTTATTTGCAACGCATGATTATCGGATTTTAGAGCATTTTCCGGCGCGCATCATTCGCTGTTTGAATGGCAAAATTCTGGAAGAAGAAGATTTTGAAGTAAAATAATGAGGAAATAGGGAGATGGGGGAATAGGGGAATGATGGAGTGATAGAATAGGGGAATGTAAAATAAAATATCCAAACTAAATGGCAGTCATACGCCTCAAAATACCTGTGCTTGCTGCTCCGACCAAGGTGGACAATCAAAATTTGTACCACTTACGCCCTTTATTTACGGGGTATCCGAGTGCTTCTAACCGTCAACTGGAATTGGCAATTGCTCGCCTGCGCAATGAAATCAAGCAGTTTTTTAAAGGATTTGTGCTTGATCGCAGCAATGTGGATCGGCTATTGTGGTATTTATTTAATCCTGCTACTGCATATCATGTTTTTGATTTTAACTTCCGAACCGGAGACGTCTGGATAGAAGGAAAATTCGGCGTCGTTACATTCGAGTTGCAGGGTATTACATTTGCGTTCCTGCCTGAGCTAAATTATCACATGTTTATTATTCAAAGTGGTAAAACAAATCATGTTGCTATTCAACGACGTACAGAGCAAGTTATTAAAAAATTATTACCAACTTTAAAAAAAGAGCAGAAAGAATTATTTGACATTCAGCAATATTACTCAAGTGGTCGGGAATTCATTACATATGTGGATGTCAATGTAAATGTTGCTTTTGGACAATTTCAATATGAAGCCGACCCGCAAAGCTGGATTTTTGCACGCTTGCGCGAAGAAGCAGACTTTGACGGAGCCACTGAAATCGAGCGCATCGGGTATGACCTGAACAGCCGCTACCCTGCCGAGTTGGGTCGCGCTTTTTATCGGGATGAATATGTGGACAAAATTTATCAAATCATTTATCAAAAAGAAAATACGCCGATTGCTATCGTTGGAAGCGAAGGCGTGGGCAAACGTGCGCTGGTACACGAGGTGGTCTGGCGCTATCAAAGTGATTTTTACACTCCTAAAAAGGGCGAACCCGAACTCGTCTGGCATTTGGATCCCACTCGCGTCATCTCTGGCATGAGCGTGGTGGGCATGTGGCAAAAGCGTTTTGAAGCGATTATTAATTATTTAATCAATCCAAACGGTGATGGCAAAAAAAGCGATAAATTATTGATTGACAACCCGGTAGCTTTGCTGCGTGTTGGAAAATCCGCCCAAAATAATATGACACTGAGTGATGTACTCAAGTCTCATTTAGAAAAACGAAAATTACAAGTTATTCTCGTAGCCACGCCGGAGGAATGGAAAATTGTACAGGAAAAAGACCGAAGCTTTGCAGATTTATTTCAGGTTTTTCGTTTGCAAGAGCCTGATTTAGAGACAACTGCAAAAATCGTTTTGTCACAGCGTAATGTTTTAGAACGCGAAAACGGCTGCGCTTTCACTATTCAAGCCATTCATCAAATCTTTACAATACAACGTAATTTTTATAAAAATCAAGCCCTGCCAGGTAGCGTGATGAAAATGATGCGCCAGTTGGCAACCAAATATCGTTTTAGCAACATTGATGCGCCACAGGTGCGCGAAGCGTTTAAAGCCCTAAGCGGCTTGGAAGATCGAATGTTGGACGGAGACGGACAATGGACACAAAGCACTGTTCATCAGTCACTTGTGCAGGAATTAGTCGGACAGCCTCGCGCAGTGAACGCCCTTGCCAACGTGGTGCACCTCGTAAAAGCCAAGCTGGTGGACAAGAGTAAGCCCGTAAGTTCCTTCTTGTTCATCGGTCCGACGGGTGTTGGTAAAACGCAGGCTGCCAAGATTTTATGCAATTATTTAATGGGCGATGAGACTTATTTACTCCGTTTTGATATGAATGAATTCATTGATGGCGGAGCGGTGCAGCGTCTGATCGGTGATTTTTACAATCCGGAAGGACAGCTGACCGGGAAAGTCCGCTACCGCCCGTTTGGCGTGGTGCTGCTGGATGAAATTGAAAAAGCGCACCCGAAAGTGCACGATTTGTTATTGCAATTATTGGATGAAGGGCGCTTAACGGATAGCCTGGGGCGCACGGTTGATTTTTCTAACACCATTATTATAATGACTTCCAACCTCGGCGCACGAGAAATCGGGCAGCAAGTAGGATTTAATTCCAACCCAGATACCGAGGCTGCCATTTACCGAAAGGCGGTAGAAACTTTTTTCCGACCAGAGTTTATTAATCGAATTGATGAAATTGTGATATTCAATCCGTTGGAATTGGAGCATATTTTAAATATTGCACGGCTCCAGATTAAAGAATTATTACAACGCGACGGATTTGTAAGAAGAACCACGATTTTAAATATTTCCAAAGACGCTTTGCAATGGGTTGCCCGCCGCGGCTACGACGGCAGAATGGGCGGCCGTGCGCTGAAACGCCAAATCGAGCGTGACCTAACAACGCTTTCCGCCGAACAGCTCATCAACACCCACACTGAACAGCCCATTTTATTTGACATTACCTTGGAGGCGGATCATCTGATGCCGCGCATTACGCCGCTGGATTTTGCCTTTCCTTTGGAGGAGGAGTGGCTGCCGTCATTGCCTGATGAAAAACATGGTAAATCATTTTATGGAAAGTTATTACACGCCGTAGAAAAACTTGAACAGCGTATTCTTCTTGCCGAACAACGCAATCAGATTGGAAATCAAGCCATTGTGATTGACACCAACCAGCAAGGACGCAATTTGAATTGGCAATATTATGATTTTAAAAATAAAGTAGCCGAAACCAAAGAAAAATTACATAACATGATGCTGGGCTTCCGCGAGCGTTACATGCACGAAGCGCCCGCGCTGCCGCTGCGCCTCAAGCACAACAGCATCGTGCCGCGCAGGGAAGACGGCGCTGCTACACGTGCCATTCGGGAGAATTTTCGCGACCGTTTGTTTCAGGAAGAAGCCTTGCGCGAATTGCGCGAAGCCTATCAATTGCTGGGGTCTCAATTTGATACGGTACAAACCGATTTTATCAATCATTATGTAGATGTCGCCTTTTTGTTGTTAGCAGCACGCGGATTTTTAAAACAACAATCGGATCAGATTATCATAAAACTCGAATCGCTCATCACTGGCTTGGGCGCCTGGGAGATTCAATACCTAAGCGACCAGTATACCAATTTACTCAAAGCCCTTGACATTCAGTTTGATACAAACAACGAACAACATACCACGCATGCCGAAGGGCACGCTTTATACGAATTATTACAAGGCGAAACCGGTATTCACCTATTTTACATTGCGCATCAAAATCCGCTGCCCATCCGTGTCACGGTTCAATACGCAAACGACGCTCCTACTGTGCCCGCGTCGCACCAAGTCATCCGCATTTACGATGGCGCCACCACCCTCACCGACCTGCGCTCCGGCTTCTCCAATACACTGAATATGACGCCGAATGAGTTAAAATTGTTATTATATGCGGGACTAGAGAAGGAAGTGCGGAGTGGGTTGTTGAAGGGTTAAATGAAATTAAACTTATGGAAAAAATTATTACTAATGCGCTTTTAATTGATGCAGTTTTAATAGCAATTTTGACAATTGTTTTTATTTTAATATATAAAAGAAGCTCTAAAGGATATAAAGTTATTCTTGTTATATGTATAATGATTTTATTTATTTCTGTAGTGAAGTTTTTATCGTTAAAATATTTTTATGAGGAAACAATTGGCGTTACTCAAAGGACTTACTATTCGGGAAAGCCTCCCAGAAAAACCGTAGCATACTATTATCATTATAAAGGGAAAATATATCATAGTTCAGACATTTTAAATCACAATGCACAGAAAACCTATAAAGGTGACGAAAGTAAATATAAAGTTAGAGTCGTTACTTTTTATCCTGCTTGGGATGTAATAGATTTTTCGCAACCAGTGGAGAGTGAATAACAGAATAAAACTGTCTTACTATTCCATTCGTTTTATTTCAAAACCCTTATCTTTATTCAAATTTTCAAAACCATGAGCGCACAAGCAACGGAAGCAAAACAACTTTTTCTACAACTGTCCCGGCGGGAGCAAGTGGAATTGATGCAGTTTTTTTTGGAAGTCATTGGGAATACGCCGGTTACGGAAGAGGAAGCTTTTGAATTGTCAGAAGCCTGGCAACAGGAATTGAATCGTCGCGAGGAGGAAGTGCTCAGCGGCAAAGTAGAGGCAATTGCATTGGAAAAAGCATTACAATCTCTGAGATAATGACTTATGTAATTTCACTAACCCCGCTTGCCTTGTCCGAATTGCAAGAGGCAAAAGATTATTTCGATGCCCAGTCGGACAGTTTGGGAGATGTTTTCGTTGATTATTTTCAAAAGCTAACAAGTTTGATTGCTTCAAATCCCTTCCTTTTTCAAAAAGTTTATTCCAACAAGCGTCGAGGCATCATTCGTAAATTTCGTTATAATGTAATTTATGCAGTACATGATGACACAATTTTGATTTTGGGCATTTTACATGGTGCGCAAGCCCCATCAAGCTGGCAGGATCGGTAATTTTTGCTCTACTATTAGGGCTGGCATTTTTCTTTGATGACATTGAATTTCAATCCCCCTTCCCCACCGTTGCCGCATTCTGCTCAAACCGACAATTCTGCACAATCGCCTCTGTGATGCCGTTCTCGTCTTTGCTATTAAAAATGCTGCTGCCCCGGATGTAAGCGACATTGCCAATGAAATTGCAGTTGGAAATCACGGGCTTGGCTTCTCCGCTCACCGCCGTATTGCAAATGGCAGCGCCATACGTAGCTTCATTTTGTTGAAACAGGCAGCCATCAATCGTCGGATTGGCAACGCCATTGCCGCCATTATTCTGAATAGCGCCCCCGTCGAGATCAGCACGGTTGTTGGTAAAAATGCAGTTTTGAATCGTAGGACTGGTAGTGCCCTTCTGCGCGTAGTTGTACAAGCCAGCGCCGTCACGACCGTAGTTATTCGCAAAGGTACAGTTGAGAATGGTAGGGCTGGAGACGCCATTCGAGCCATCATTGTACCAGCCGCCACCGCAGCGCCCGATGCTCCCCTTTGCGCTTTGCCCGTTGGCAGCGCCGCCGGTAATGGTGAATCCATCCACGAGCGTTTCCGCACTTACATTTTTGGTGTGAACAACGGTATAAGCATTGTCAGTAATGGCATTTGTACCAATTTCACCGCTCAGAATGGTCACATTAGTCTTCCAGTCGCGAGAAGTCAGCTCTTTTTCAAACCCCACAAATCCGCCGTACAGCTTCACCCCGTCCGGAATTTTAAAAGCGACGTTGCGGTCAGTGCCCTTCGTGGTTACATATTTGCCGGCAGCCACCCATATTTGATCGCCTTTTTTTGCAGCTTTAAGCGCAGCTTGCACATCGCCCATCGCCCGTGCCCAGGAGTTGCCATTGCCCGTGCCGCCCGATTTGACATAGTAAATTCTTTTCCCTTTTTTATCCGTCGATTTAAATTGCTGCTGTTCCACTTTAAACAATTCCAGCCTTTTATTCATCAGCAAAGCCAAGGATCGGATGTTGTCATTGGGCAATCTGGAAATCATAAGCTTGTAAATAGAATCAATCTGCGTTTTTCTAATCGTAAAAGAATCCGCTTGCGCACTGGAATTTTCCTTGGTACGCAATATCAAAATGGAGCCAAACATGGCATTGTCACTAAATGCCTCCTCATTATCCAAGCCAATGCTGTCGTCCGTCATTACAATCACGTCCTTATTCATTAACTTGGAAGAAATATAAAGACTAAGTTCCTGCTCTGCACTCTTTTCTACATTCATGCTGCTGCCATAAAATCCGCCCACCTCATTGCCGGCATTTTTGTACCAGGTGATGACAGAAATCAAACCAATAACCGCCAGAATCAAAATGATAAGCGGCGTTCTACGCATACTCATAGTAAAAAATTTTAGAGCGGGCTACACCAATCCATTCCATTAGTTGCCCTGTAAAGCGATATTTATAAAAATTTATGAAATACAATAAGAACCTACACTAGTAGCAGCAAGTTTGTGTTTTTTTGTAATCTATGGAAGACGCCGTTCGACTACCTTAATGATCTTCAAAATTTGCAAAATCTGCAAGGTAAACCTAGCAGTTTAGCCAATTCGCTCGCCCAAAAATAATAAGTTTTTATGACAAAAATACTTGAATTCGCAATTTTATAAAAAGCATCCCCCTATCCCCCCATCACCCTATCACCCCATCACCCTCTCACCCTCACCCCCCTTCACCTTATCAGCATTTAGCTATTGGCGAGCGCCAGGATGTCCATTTCGATTTTTGCCATATCAGTTCTCTGGAATGTTGCAATTATTGAGGTCAGTCCTTTAGCCCACCCGATAGCGCATTTGTTAGTGCTACAATTTTAACTAAAAACGACCGTAATTCAAAAACGTTGAACAACGCTTGGGAAAGGCTTGAATTTCGCATTCTTTTCCAGGAGATTTTTAAAGGAATTTATGACAAGAGTACAACTCAAAAGATACAGGTACAAAAATTAAATAACGAGCTTGTTTAAAATTAATGAAAAATCGTAATATCTTTTCAAACTAAGCTCCTACGTTCTCGTATTTTGGAAGATTCAACAATCTACTCTTGAATAAGAGAATGTAGCGTCGAATTGCCTCTGTCATATTAAATAAAATCGTCAATTTTAAACAAGTTCAACAAATAATTTACCTGTGGGTAAAAAACTTGCCCGAATTTTGCGCAGTTTATTATTTTAAAATTGATGCACTGCTCTGTTTTGCCTCAAACCACCTTTTACAAAAAACTCGTAGTAAATAGAGTTTATACAGATTAAGGTTTCTCGCAGATGCACGCGGATATTCTGCGCAGATGTTCGCTGACAGCGAACAAATCCGCGGTCATCTGCGGTTTGAATGTTTATGAAGATTTGCGAACATCTGCGAGAAATTTGTCAACATCTAATTCTGTATAAAGTCTAATTATAATTTTCAAAACATATACACCTTTACCATTTTACAACCAATTTTAAAACATCATCCAATGAAATTGTACAACACTATTGCTTTTTTAGTGCTTTTTGTGGCAATCATCGCCTGCAATAACAATGCCAACACCGCCAATCAGGAACAAAACGCCGACCCGCACGCGGGGCACAACATGGCTGCCGAGGAAACCATGAGTCCTGAACGCGCCGCTGAAGACGCCCGCCTCTATGCCCGCCGCGGCTACGCCGACAGTGTCAATCAGGGACTAATTACGGTGGATTCTTTCAAAGCCAGCCCGGTACGCGAGACCTCCGGCACCATCGGCAATACCAACGTGCAGATTCGCTACGGCTCACCGGGCGTGCGTGGTCGCGTCATTTGGGGAGGCTTGGTTGCCAACGACGAAATCTGGGTGAGCGGTGCCCATATGGCAACGGCAGTTACGTTTGATAAAGACGTGGTGATCGGCGGTACGACCGTTCCTGCCGGAAAATACGCACTCTATACCATTCCTGGTGAAGCCGAGTGGACCTTCATTCTCAACAAAAGATGGAACCAGCACCTCGCCGACGAATATACTGAGGCGGAAGACGTAGTGCGAACCAAAGTGCAACCCACTACTAACGACAAACCTGTGCAGCGCCTCACCTACGCGGTGGAAAGTGCTTCGCCTACAACGGGTAACATCGTATTGACTTGGGAAAAAATGAAAATTGCACTGCCCGTACAAACTAAATAATAAGCGAGTTATTGAGCCGTCCTATAGCTCGGAGCTGTGGGACGGTTTTTCAAAATCGAATATTTAATACAAAATATAAACGCTTAGCCTTTTTCGTAACTTTATTATCACTGAACTTGTTTAAAATTGACGATTTTATTTAATATGACAGAGGCAATTCGACGCTACATTCTCTTATTCAAGAGTAGATTGTTGAATCTTCCAAAATACGAGAACGTAGGAGCTTAGTTTGAAAAGATATTACGATTTTTCATTAATTTTAAACAAGCTCTCCGTAGGAGTGGCATAAAAAATAATATGTCACCTCTATCGAGGTTCTATCCCATTTCTTATGGTGTTTGCTATAATTATGCCGCCCCGATGGGGCTCTTTTTTCTTATTTGACCATTGCTTCGCATTCCTACCATGTAAGCATCGCTCTTAGTCTGTATCCTTGTAAATGTGCTTTTACGCGTGCGCCCGATCATCTGGAACGTGCGTCCGATCATTCGGAACGTGCGCCCGATCATTCGGAACGTGCGCCCGATCATTCGGAACGTGCGCC
>CAZFBN010000120.1:0-17194 GCA_964517145.1 uncultured Saprospiraceae bacterium | reverse complement strand
AAAAAAAACAACTCCTGATTTTCAATTGTTTATATGGACGCAAGTCTATTACACATTTTTTTATAAAAATGGTGGGTTTGCTAATTTTAAACAAAGAGGATACATATGCCAAAATAGGCAGGAAAATGAAGGTTTTGAATTCTTTTGAATAGGGTTATGCATATTAGGTGACATGAGCATATTTTCACACAAGATAATACGTACTTTTCAATTCTTTCTAATTTGTAGTTAAAATATCAGCTGAAAACACAAGCTCCATTGCCAGGAAGTACGAATGAAGGTTAATTGTTCTTGATTGATTTGAAAATGTATTTTCTTTGCATCAGCATTGTTATTCAAAATGCAACACTTTGGCATTAAATTATGAAGGACGATTTTTTACAAATTCAACTCGACCGGCGGCAAGCTCAAAATGCGCTGCGTGTACTTCCACCCGAACGTGATTTGATTGATTTTTGTTCCAATGATTATTTGGGCTTTGCGAAAAATGTTGATAATCAAACTATTACAACAAAAAGTGGCTCTACCGGATCGCGGCTTATTTCAGGAAATACGGCTTTTGCTGAACAATTAGAGCAAAAAATCGCCCAATTCCATCACGCCGAAGCGGGCTTATTATTTAATTCCGGTTACACGGCTAATCTTGGTTTGCTTTCTTGCATTGCCACCCGACATGATACAATTTTATACGATGCCCTTTCGCACGCTTCCATCCGCGATGGCATTCGGCTTTCTCCAGCAAAATCTTTTTCTTTTTATCATAATGATGTAAATGATTTACATAAAAAAATGAAAAATGCCAGCGGGCGCATTTTTATCGTCGTAGAAAGCATTTACTCGATGGATGGCGATGCAGCGCTTTTAAATGATATTTGTAATATTTCAGAAAAATGCAATGCTTATGTCATTGTAGATGAGGCACATTCTACCGGTGTTTTTGGTGAAAATGGGGAGGGTTTAACGGTTGAATTAAACTTGCAACATAAAGTTTGGGCACGCATTCATACCTTTGGCAAAGCCATCGGCAGCCACGGTGCGATTGTAGTTGGTTCTAATACTTTACGTGATTATTTAATCAATTTTTCCAAACCATTTATTTACACCACCGCACCGCCGGAGCATAATTTACATACTATTGATAAGGCATATCATAATTTGCTAAATAACTCCGCGATTAAAACATTACATCAAAACATTCACTTCTTTTTACAATCTTTATCACATGATGTAAAATCGTACTTTGTTCCCAGCCAAAGCCCCATTCAATGCCTCCTTTGGCAAGGCAACGACCGCGTCAAAGCCTTTGCCCAAACCGTGCAAGCCGCCGGATTCGACGTGCGCCCCATCCTGCACCCCACTGTACCCCAAGGACAAGAGCGCCTGCGCATCTGTATTCATTCATTTAATACAGAATCAGAAATTATAGCATTAACGAATATTATTAATAACTTTATCGTAGAAAACAAATAACCATAATAGGCGAATGAATTATCTGCGAAAATTCTGCGATTTCATTTGCGCGCATCTGCGAGAAACGCTGTCGTGAGCGTAGTCTGGCATCTGGCATCAAAAAATCTGGCATCTATGAAAGGAATCTTTGTTGCCGGCATCGGCACCGATGTAGGCAAAACCATTATATCGGCAATTTTAACCGAAGCCCTCCAAGCCGATTATTGGAAACCCATCCAATCCGGCGATCTCGACAACACCGACGCCATGAAAATCCAGCGTTGGATCAGCAATACCCGCACCCGCATTCACCCGGAAGCCTATCGCCTGCACACCCCCATGTCGCCCCACGCCGCTGCCGAAATCGACGGAATTCGCATCGAACTTCCAAACATCGAACTTCCAAACACCCAAAACTTTCTAATCGTAGAAGGCGCGGGCGGCTTACTCGTCCCCTTGAATAATAATGATAATATCATAGATTTGATCCAACATTTACAACTGCCCGTCATCCTGATATCGCGTCATTATCTCGGCAGCATCAATCATACTTTACTCAGCATCGAAGCATTAAAACATCGAAACATTCCCATAACCGGAATTATTTTTAATGGCGAGGAACATCCCACCACCGAATCCATCATTCAACAGCGCAGTGGCGTGCCAGTGCTGGGCAGGGTAGGGGATTTGGGCGAGGTGAATAAAGAAAAAGTGGAGGCGTGGGCGGAGCGGTTAAAACCGGCGCTGGAAAAGTTGTATTTTGAACTAAAGAGGTAGTAAATTCATTTTTAAATGGAAATCCTTATCTTTGAAGCTGTTTAAAATTAAAGATTTTGTTTAATATGAAAACGAACCAGTATAGTTGATAAAGCACCTAATTTCGCCACCAAGGCACAAAATCACTAAGTCTCACGAAAGCTTTGTGTAAAATTTGTGCCTTTGTGTATTTGTGGCAGATCGTAAAAAACATTCATTTATTGATTAATATTAAGATTATTTATCAATTTTAAACAAGCTCATAGATAAAGTTTTATGTTTATCAAAAATATAAACATATTATTTTAAGTAAAAGAGATAAGTATTTTATTTGCGCTCAACATCCACGGCGGCAAATACGCCGGTATATTACTAAACGGCAGCACTTCGGGTTTTAATGATATACCTATTACATCCCGCATAAAGGCGCGGCGGGCTTGAATGCGTTGCCAGGTTTCGGGGTAGCGCTGGGCGATTTCATGACGTAAATTTTCATCGGCGAGGGCGATGCCATCTTCGATGTTGATGGTGTGATAATCACTGCCGGTGGCGGGGATGACATCTACTTGTAATGCCATGCCGCTTTGCAATATAATATGACTATTTTTATAAATGGGAGAATGCACCCATTCATCGAGGTGAATGTAATGACCGGGATTGAGCTGCACGCCAAAGAACGGATCACCGATTTCCTGATGTATGATATCATATAATTCACCGCCCGCGACGCCGATGCCAATGTGCTCGTACCAGCGCACCACTGCGAGGAAGTAAGGAATGGCGAGCTTTTCCAAATAATCTTGAATGCCGGCGGGCAATTCACTTTCATCGTGTACGAGCCAACCCGCGCGAGCATTGAGCGCACCCCAGAGGCTCATCGCCATCGTAAAGTGTTCGCCGACTTTCAGCGTATTCATCGAAGGACTCGGCAAGCCATACGCAGCGCGGGTTCCGCACGTAAGCATCGTGTGTGCAGCGTGGGGCATGCCGTTGGCGCGCATCAGGGTAGCGGCTTCGTACTCGGTCATGCCGGGACGCAGGTTGAACAGTACATTTTTCAAGCCTTCGGAGGTGTGGCAGGCAGCAAATTCAAATGCGGCGAGTTGCTCGGCTTCGTTGAGGATACGCAAACCATTCACCGGATTCATAAAAATCGAGTTGACATTTAGTACCTTATCATAACCGACGATTTGACGTAAAGTATCAACGATGTAAGAAGGTGTTTCAAAAATATAATCCGGCGTATCAAATTCTTCCCTTGTATAATATTTCCAACCAGCAATGCCAATTTTTTGATCGCTTATGATGCCTTCTTTACTAAATATTTGTAATAAAGTGTCACTTTTACTCCGATCCTGCCCCATCAAACTAAAAGGTTGATATAATATTCGGCGGATGGGAATCGGACACAACTCAGCATAGCCCCAACCTTCATTGCCCACCAATAAAGCCGGTATATCCTGTTGATTTACAATTAATAACGCTTCTTCAAAACGCGGGTCGTAGCCGCAGAGGTAAGTGAGATTGGCAGTGTGCTCGCGGTCGGCATACACGACAACTGCTTGTAAATCTTGTATTTGCATGATTGCACGAAGCTTGTCCAGACGTGCTAAATAAGTATTCGCAGAAACGATGGGTTCCGAAGTCGGCATGCCAAAATCAGGCAGCGTGACGGGCGCTAGGTGGATGTTTTTCATGGGATAAATATAAAAATAGAAGGTCAGACCAATAAGTTTGATCTGACCTTTTTGCAATTAGTTTTTATCAAAAAAATGATTATCCTCGTCTTCTTTCCAACAAAATCATCATCATAAGGCTCAAAACGATGCGTTCCTCCTCGCCTTGCTCGAATTCAGTTAACTTGTTAACAGAAAAACGCCGACCTAACAAAGATGGCTCTTTTTTCAATCGCGCAACCATCGTACCATCGGGGCGGGTTACGCTGTAAGAAGGATTGAAAAGGTATCCTGTAAACATGCCAAGCATCGGAATTTCCGATAGCAAAGAGTCCATCACTTTGATCCAGCCATTTTCTTCTTGAATGATTAAATCTTTCGCCTGATGCTCATCATAAATTTCATAATGCGCTTTCCAAATGGAAGCCCAGCCTTTTCTGGCTACCCGACCTAATTCTTTACCTGCCGCACTGGTAAAGGTGTAGGTTGCCGAAAAATCAATCCATTTATTTGCTTTAATGGTATATAATAAGACTGACTTAGATTCATCATTATATACATTTACTTCGTCAATTAATCTCAAAATTTTTTGTCTTACAAAAGCGATCGTACGATCATTGGCATCTTTTGCTATAAAATCATTAGCAAAGGAAGTAACCCGAAAGGCTAGTTGAATCGGAAATGAAATGTTTTTCATAATTTACTGGAGTTTTTAATGATAAAATTAGAGAATGATTGGATTTTGTTTTTCTATGGTGGCATAAAAATAGGCTTTTTGAGGGTATTGACAAATTTTTTTGAATTGATTACAAAATCAACAATCAACAATCAACAATCAACAATCAACAATCATTTATTATTCAGTGTCAGTGCATAACCCACCAGCACCGACAAGCGCGTCATCTCCAAATCTTCGCCGGTGAATCGATTGATATCATTGCCTGATTCAAAGCGGCTCTCCAGAAAAAAGTTATTTACTTTAAATCCAATGCCGGCAATGCCATGCAGTTCGGATGTAATTAAATTCCTTTCTGTGATGGTGCTCGTGAATGGCGCACTTTGTAGGGTTTCTGTACGCTGAAAGTTGCTGGTAGAATAAGAAGATTTGCCAACGCCAATTTTTACATAAGGGTTTAATTTTCCTTTGATAATGATATATTTAAGTAACGCATTAAAACGAAGCCCCCAAAGATCAATTTGATAATCAATGTTTTGATTCAATCCGTCCAGAGGCGTAAATAGTTGAGCATGTTGTGCAGAACTGCGAGCATAATTGGCTTCCAGACCAACACTAAGGCGATTATTCGTGCGGATAATGCCAATATCAAATCCCGCACCAACCGAAATACCAGGCGTAGTATTTAATTGTTTATCCGAATTATTATAAATGTCTTTTACAGCAATAAATGGCTGATTACCCCCCGCGTATCCATAAAAATCAAAATTAGCTTTATCTTTCGGTTTGACATAGGTTAAATGGTTGACACAAGTATTATATTTATTTACTAATTTTAATAAAGTGTAAGAATATAAAGATCGGTTAATATCTGAAAGAATAGCCGGGCAGCCAGGCATAGCGTCCAGCAACTGTTTTCGATAATCCAACATAGTGACGCTTTGAATGAGAGAAGCCGGTCCGCCTGCTACATTAGCACCATACACCCGGCTATTGGGGGGCACCAATAAATCCGCCGCTGTACTTGGGCTTCTGGATCGGACTATCCGATAAATCAACTCTTCTATTTTGCCATTTCCTTTTTGAATAAAATAATGCTGTTTATCATTATCATCTTCATAAAAATATAAATTGATTTGTCCTTTGACTAAAACCAGCAAAAAAATAGTATCTATATCTAGCTGAACAGCAGGGATTTCATCTGCCCTGAGCTCAAATTCCAAAATTTCTTTATCTGATATCGGTTCGTTATTTACACCTACAACAGCCCTGATATATTCCTCTTGTTTATAATTAATTTTAAAACCGGCTATATCATATGGTGTTAATATTTCAGTTTTGCCAGCAGTGCCATGACGTTGAAAACGAATTTCGTGGGGCGTTTTGACCCATTCTCGGTAATCAATCAAACCATTTACCTGTTCTCCATTTAAAGTTGTAATAAAACCTTCTACAAAATTTTTTTGCCCCAGCAGAGTAAGCGCCAACAGCGTAAAGCAGAGTGTAAAAATTCGGCTCATCAGACAGCAGTTTAGTTCTCATTAATAAAAGTCCGCGAGCCGAATGTAGGCTTTTTTCGGGTTAAATTCTTGTTAATCCGACTTTTAACGCTGTTAAAATTCAGTTAATCAACATTTAATCAGCCATTTGCCTCTTTATTAACTAACGGCTTGACCGTTTATGGTTTATTGGCTAAACTTTTGAGCACCGCCAGCAAAAGATCACCCGGCATTCGCACTTTATAATTCGGATTGATGTATTCAAATAAAATTTCTCCTTTTGTATTTAAAATAAAAACAGCCGGTACAGGTAGAAAGCCAGTATTATCACCGCTCGAATGCTCCACCAGCATTTTACTGTAGCGTTCGGGCGCTTTAAATGCCAAACCTGTTGCCATTGTCAGTAAACCTTTGCTATCCGACAGCAACTGATAATTCAGTTTATTTTTCTCGTCGGTTTTTTGCAAATGCGCGACATCATCCGGGCTTACTGCCAAAATTTGATACCCCAATTTCAAAATGTCTTCCTCGGCTTGCCCAACTTCTGCCAAATGTGTGTTGCAAAACGGGCATCAGCCGCCGCGATAAAAAATCAGTACGGTGGGCTTGTCTTTCAATAAATCGTGCAACGCAACGGTTTTGCCGTCCATCGTTCCAACCTGTACATTGGGAATGGTTTCTCCGATTAACAAGGGTGATACATCTTCTGACTTTTCCGGTAATTGCGCTTTTAGAAACGAAGTTGCTGATAAACAAAGCATTAGAAATAAGGCGATTTTAAGTTTCATTAGATTGATGTTTTAGATAGTGAATAAAAAATACAAAAATGGACATTTAGGTGCAAAGGGTTCATCGGCTGGCGGACGTTTTATTGTATCGCGTCCTTTAGGATGCCTTTCGTCCCACAACCTTCAGGTTGTTCAAAAAACAAAACTTTTTATTTTTGCGCTTTTAATCACTGACTGAAAGTCCAAAATTTTAGGTTTCAATCCTAAACTTTTAGGTCACAAGGCTAAAATTTTAAGTAGCAGACCTAAAACTTTAGGTTGTTGGGGTAAAATTTTAGGTAGTACCCCTAAAATTTTAGGTATGGAGGCTAAACTTTTAGGTCGCGAGGCTAAAACTTTAAGTAGCAGACCTAAAATTTTAGGTAGTAAGCCTAAAGTTTTAGGTATGGAGGCTAAAACTTTAGGTCACGATGCTAAAACTTTGGACGATTCAGTTCAAAATGTACCAATTTTGACTAAGCTGACACTCACAGAAAAAGACGCCCGCTACCTTTGGCATCCTTATACTCAGATGAAAACCGCCGCGCCGCCGCTGCCCATCGTGCGCGGAGAGGGGGCTTTATTGATTGCGGAAGACGGCAAGATATACATCGACGCGGTCGCTTCCTGGTGGGTCAATTTGCACGGGCACGGGCATCCCTACATCGCGGAACGCATTGCGGAGCAGGCGCGCACACTGGAACAGGTCATTTTTGCGGGGTTCACGCATCCGCCAGCGATTGAATTAGCGGAGCGTTTGTTGCAAATTTTGCCCTCCAATCAGGCGCGGGTTTTTTATTCGGATAATGGCTCTACGGCGGTGGAAGTAGCGCTCAAAATGGCAATCCAATCCTTTTATAATCAGGGTATTACGCGCAAAACCGTCATTGCGTTTGAAGACGCCTATCATGGCGACACCTTTGGTTCTATGTCGGTCAGCGGCGATTTGTCTTTTAACACCGCTTTTCAGGATTATCTGTTCGACGTGCAACGCATTCCGCCGCCGCTGCCTGGGCAGGAGGAAAAAAGTTTGCAGGCAATGACCAAAGTTTTAGTGGAAAACGAGGTATGCGCTTTTATTTTTGAACCGCTGGTGATGGGCGCGGGCGGCATGCTCATGTACACCCCCGAAATGTTGGATCAGTTAATGGAATTGGCTAAAAATCAAGGTGTTATCTGTATTGCTGATGAGGTGATGACGGGCTTCGGACGCACCGGAAAGCTTTTCGCGTCGCATTATTTGCAACAGCAGCCCGATATTTTCTGCCTTTCTAAGGGTTTGACCGGTGGCTTCCTGCCGATGGGCGTCACAACTTGCACGGCTGCTATCTTTGACGCATTTTGGTCGGACGACAAGCGTAAAATGTTTTTCCATGGGCATTCCTTCACGGCAAATCCGCTGGGCTGCGCGGCGGCACTGGCAAGTTTGGATTTGTTATTACATCCTGATTGTCAGCAAAATATACAACGCATTGCGCATAGTCACCAAAATTTTAAGGATAAACTGAGTTCGCATCCTAAAGTGCGGGAAATTCGTTACACGGGCACGGTGCTGGCGGTTGAGTTTAAAAACTCGGAAGAGACGTCGTATTTTAATAATGTACGGGATCGATTATATCAATTTTTTATCGAAAAAGGTGTGTTATTGCGTCCGTTGGGAAATTTGATTTATGTGCTGCCGCCGTATTGTATTACCGAGGAGCAATTGGAAAAGGTGTATGATGTAATGGAGGAAGCCTTGGGGATGTTATGATATTGGGATATTATGATATTACGATATTGGAAAATTTAGAAATTATGATATTTAGAAATTAGGCGATTTCTTGGGTTTCGTCGGTGGTTGCTTCGGGTTCGGGCAGGGTGACTTTGTGGTAAATGTCTTTTAATTGCAGGGTACAACCAGCAATTTCCAGCGTGGCGTCATCGATTTCGTAGGCGGTGTATTGCCAGTGATTGGGTTCGGGCTGGCGGGTATAAATCTCCACTTCTTTAATCTTTTGCGAAATCATTACATACTGTTGTAAGCTTTCGATCTTTCTATAACAATTCCATTTAGCCTGGCGGTCTTTATCTTCGGTAGAATCGGAAAGGACTTCAATTACTGCAATAGGATGCAGTTCGGCTTCCATTTTGCCTTTGTAAACATAACTTTTGGCGTCTTGATGAATGATAAGTAAATCCGGATAATAAACTTTATCACAATCAGGAACATACACCATCCGGTCGCCTCCATACACCATAAGCGGTTGATCTACAAGCTCATTGCCTAAAAGCCGAGCCAAATTGTGTACAATTGTTCCGTGATTTCTTGCAGAGTAAGCCATTGGTATAATTTTTCCATTGATATATTCATGCCGGGTGGACGAATTGTATTCTAATTCAAAATATTCTTCTAAGGTGTAGCGAGTTTTTGCCTGCGCCGTCATAAGCTTGCCTGTTTGGTTTGCAGTCCAAAAATAAGCTTTTTTGAGTAAAAATGCTCGTTTTCAGCCGTTCAATTTTGACAGTTTCCTGTCAATGCAATGCTATGATGTCTTAAAACTTTCCGTAACCTTGCAGGGATTTTCATATTTCAAATCTCACATTTCAAATTTAATGATCGGTATCACCGGCTGGGGTTCGATTTCGGCATTGGGTAGTCATTATGATGTAATTCGGGAAAATTATTTACATCCGCGTCATTTATTTCAAAAGAAAGAAGTTTTAAATGCTTGGTGTGCAGCGCTTTCTGAAGAATCGGAGCGAGTATTACAATTTTTACAACAAGTAAATAAAAATTATCAATCGCTTGATAAAAGCGTATTAATGGCAATATACGCCGCCGAAAAAGCCGTGCAACAGGCTGGCTGGTCGGATACGAGCAAAGTGGGCGTCAATATTGGTTCCTCGCGCGGCGCGACGGATTTGTGGGAACAAGCGTTTCAACATTTTTCTGAAAATCCCAATCAAAAATTACCGCCGCTCACTTCGCCAACCACCACAGCAGGCAATCTTTCTACCTGGGTGGCGCATCATTTGCAAGCCTCGGGCTTCACGATGAGTCATTCCGTCACTTGTAGCACGGCGTTGCACGCGCTGTTGAACGCGATAACCTGGTTAGAATCAGGACGTTGTGAGCGGTTCCTGGCAGGCGGGAGCGAAGCGCCACTGACGCCGTTTACCATTGCACAGATGAAAGCCTTGCGGATTTGTGCGGCGGATGAAGATACGGACTACCCCTGTCGCGCTTTGGATTTGAATAAAAATACGAATACGATGGTGCTGGGCGAAGGGGCGGCTTGTTTTGCATTAGAAAAAAATCCTAAAAAGCCGCTGGCGTGGATCGTTGGATTGGGTTTTGCCAATGAAAAAATTGAGACAGCAACCTCTACATCGGAAACGGGGCTGCGAGACGCGATGCAAATGGCATTGGCAGAAGCAAAGCTAACAAGGGTGGACGTTTTGGTGTGTCACGCGCCCGGTACGCGCCTCGGCGATGCGATGGAACTGCGAGCCGTGGAGCAAGTATTTGGAAAAAATATTCCCTTTTGCACTTCCAATAAATGGAAAATAGGTCATACTTTAGGGGCGTCTGGCGCAATGAGTTTGGAAGCTGCGCTGATGATGTTTGTCAATCAACGCGTCATTGAAATACCGTATCTTTCGCCCGATTTGTACCAGAAGTCGGAGGAAATCGACACGATCATGGTGAATGCAACGGGTTTTGGTGGGAATGCGGTGAGTGTGGTTTTGAAAAATGGAATATTGGAATGAAGGAATATTGGAATTTGCCTTCACCTTGGGTTTTCTTATATTCCAAGTATAATACGTTGTTAAATAAATTTTAGAAATTATTACAAACAAAGTAAGCAAAATGCTTTATCGTTTAGTAATTGTTTTAGGAAGCGTGGTTCTTTTTATTAATAGTTGTAATAGCGTGATTTCCAGCTTTACAGGAACGCATAAACTGCGCACGTTTACAATGGAGCAGGTGGAAAAAGAAGGGCTAGGCGACTCTGATTTTATAGAAATTACGGGCGTTTGGGTGCCGGGTGATTTCAAACACGTGCCGCCCAAGCAAGGCGAGCGCAAAGGCGTGGTGCAATATCCGGCGATGAGTGAGGAGCGCTACAATCAATTGCAAAATGGGCAGCCGACGCGCACTTCGGTGATTGTCTGGACGCAAGGTTTTGATCCAAATTGTGTACAACGTCGTGATTGTATTACATCAGGGCAGAAAACGATTCGCGGTATTGTAAATAAAATTCCAAAATCGAAGAATAAAGTAAAAGAATTTCCTGCTCAATATCAAATTCCAACTCATGCTATTTACATCGAAACCGAGCGCGCACCTTTGGCGTGGTATTGGCATTTGTCGCTCATGGGCGTAGCGGTTTTATTGGGCTTGGGAACGGAGTTTGTATATAATCGCAGAAGAAAAAAATTAGAAAGTAAATAAGTGGTATTAGTTGGCTGGTTTTTTTTGATAACAAAAATAATAAGGATATGAATACAAACTGGACGCTCGACAAAATTTTAGCAATTTATAATACGCCATTATTAGAATTAATTTACAAAGCGGCAACTATTCACCGCGAATATCATAATCCACAGGAAGTTCAAATCAGTACGTTGCTTTCGATTAAAACCGGCGGCTGCCCGGAAGATTGTGCGTATTGCCCTCAGGCGGCGCGTTATTATACCGATATTGAAAATAATGATTTGTTGTCCAAAGAAGTGGTTGAACAGGCGGCAAAACGGGCGAAAACGTTCGGCGCTTCGCGCCTGTGCATGGGCGCTGCCTGGCGCAATGTGAAGGATGACGCGGATTTTGACCATGTGCTGGAATTGGTGAAAACCGTAAATAATTTGGACATGGAAGTCTGCGCCACGCTTGGCATGGTGACGGAATCACAGGCACAAAAGCTCGCCGATGCGGGATTATATGCTTATAATCATAATTTGGATACGTCCGAAGAATATTATACCGAAATTATATCCACCCGTAGTTATGATGATCGTTTAAAAACTTTGGAAAACGTGCGCAAAGCCAATGTTTCTGTATGTTCCGGCGGTATTATCGGCATGGGCGAATCGGTGGAAGATCGTTGTAATATGTTGTTAATGTTATCCAGATTAAATCCGCAGCCGGAATCCGTTCCGATCAATGCTTTGGTCGCCGTGGAAGGTACGCCCTTAGAGAATCAAGAGCCGGTTTCGATTTGGGAAATGGTGCGCATGGTCGCCACGGCGCGGATTGTGATGCCAAAGTCGGTGGTTCGTTTGTCGGCAGGGCGCACGAGCATGAGCACGGAGGGGCAGGCGCTATGTTTTATGGCGGGCGCGGGCTCGATTTTTGCAGGCGATAAATTATTAACCACGCCAAATCCCGATATTTTTGAAGATTTGGAAATGTTTCAATTGTTAGGATTGACGCCGAAAAAGCCATTCGCTGATGCGCCAAAGCCAGAAATTAAAGAAAACGGACATCATGAAAATGGTAAAATCGAAAAATGGAGCCGTCCGGGGCATGTGATTGAAAAAAATGTGGCATATACGGAAATGGCGAAGGAAAAGCGCAAAGTGGATCGGGTGATGGGGGAATAGGGTGATAGGGGAATAAGGGAATGGGTTATAGAGGAATAAATCATAATATATCATTATTATCATAACAATCAGTGTACTATCATGAAAAAAAGACAACTCATCGTTGCCGGTAACTGGAAAATGAATAAAAATTATGAGGAAGGACGGGATTTGGCGAAAGATATCGTAGAGCGTTTGCAACCCTCTCAGGTGATTGTTGTAATGGCTACGCCATTTATTCACTTGAATAGTATTAGTAATATTATAAAAGGGGTGTCCAATTTAAAATTGGGTGCACAAAATTGCCATCAGGAAGAGAGCGGCGCTTACACTGGCGAAGTGTCGGCGGGTATGTTAAAGTCGGTGGGTGTGGATTATATTATTATAGGACATTCAGAACGGCGTGAGTATTTTAATGAATCCGACGAATTATTAGCAAAAAAAGTGAATGTTGTATTGGCAAAGGGTATGACACCGATTTTCTGCTGCGGCGAAAAACTCGAAGTACGCGAAGCGGATCAACATTTACAACTCGTTGAAAATCAGGTAAAAAATGCGTTGTTTCACTTGTCTCCTGAAGATTTTGAAAAAGTAGTAATTGCGTACGAACCCGTCTGGGCGATTGGCACTGGCAAAACCGCTTCACCAGAGCAAGCGCAGGAAATGCACCTGCATATTCGCAATGTGTTGACACAACAATACGGCGAAGAAGTAGCGCAAGCGACCACTATTCTCTACGGCGGTAGCGTGAATGCTGCGAATGCGAAAGAATTATTTGCCAAACCCGACGTGGATGGCGGCTTGGTGGGCGGTGCTTCCCTGAAAGCTGAAGATTTTGTGACGATTGTGAATAGTTTTTGAATGAGGTGATAGGGGAATAGGTAAATGGGGGGAAATGTTAGGACATTAGCTAATTGGGAAATATCACTTTTTTGTATAAAATCTGGGCGTTGGTACTCATTTTATGAACAGTTTTTGTTAGATTTGTCAGGTATCCTTCATAAAATGTTGTACCTCAGATGAATAACATCATTACCCAACGCTTTATCAAGTGCCACGACAAGCTTCGCGATGACAATCGGGTGCGCTCCAGCCGCCAGTTTGCCATTGCATTGGACTATTTACCGCAGAGTCTGAGCGAGATTTTGAAGGGGAGAAGGGATGTGACGATTGATCTGATTCGTAAATCGGTCGAATTGTACAAAGTGAATCCTGTTTATCTTTTCACCGGTGAAGGACCGATGTTTATGAGCGAGGAAACGCAACAAGATTTTCGGGTACTCACCATTGTGACCAATGCTAACGAGGAAGAGCGAATCGTGCATGTACCGGTGCCGGCGCAGGCGGGCTACGCGGGCGAGATCACCAATCCTACTTTTATACAGGATTTACCCACCTTTACATTACCAGAATATAAATATAAAACGGGGACGCACCGTTGTTTTGATGTGGCGGGCGACAGCATGGAGCCGATCCTTTATGAAGGGGACAAGGTGGTATGTAGTTATATTGAGCCAACTATTTGGGAATCAGCCATTAAGGATAATTACGTGTATGTAATTGTGACCCGAGGCGATATTGTTGTAAAAAGAGTGGTGAATAAATTAAAAGATGAAAAATATTTGGAATTACACTCGGATAATGCTTTTTATGAGCGTTATAAAATGAATATGGGAGAAATTCGGGAAGTATGGCAGGTGCGCACTAAAATCAGTCCATTTTTGCCTTCTTTACAAAAAAACAATACCTTCTTGCACGAGGAATTCAATGAGTTGAAACAAATAATAAAAGAACAATCGCGTTTGATCGAAGAATTGCATACACGTGTCCAAAAATAGCGCGACATTCACTAAATTTAATGATTTTGCAGAATAGTTTTTTTAAAGAAATTAGCATAATAAAATTATAATAACAACACTTTACAATATCATAACATTACATCGCATGAAAATCACAGGCAAAGTTGTATATCAAAATATTGGCGCAGGTTTTTGGGGCATTATTGATAATAAAGGCAACGAATGGCGCCCCGTCAACATGCCAGAACAACTCAAACATGAAGGCGAACAGGTGACCGTAGAAGCCAAAGAAGTGGATGAAATGTCGGTTTTTATGTGGGGAACGCCGGTGAAAATTACTTCATTTACAACTATTACGCCTTAATTTATTTTAATTTTAATAAAAAAATAGCTGTAAAATTTTGTTGCTAAACCTAAATCAACACCTAAAATATGACACTCATTGAAAAAATACGAGAAATGATCGCGGAAGGAGAAACCGAACGATCACTAAAAGAATTGTATGATTATGTAAAAGAAAATAATGCACATGTAATAGATAAGCTCATCATGTTGAGAAATCGGATGCAAAATTTGCAAAATTCTCTTTTAACGGGAACCATAGATGAACAAGATGCGTCCATAGAGCGTGCTAAAATTAATGAAGCAATTCTAAAATTATTACCTCAACTCACTCCAGAATACCTGGCGCAAGCTGCTCAAAAGATGGAAATGATTCATCCTGAAAGGCAGGCTGCGCTGCCGCCGCCACGCAGCAAAAATTTGCTTTACATTATTGGCGGCGCTGCGGCGTTGTTAATTATATTTTTAATTGTAAAATTTACTAACAGCGGCAGCACAATTGTTGAAGATAGTGCAGCACCGCAGGAATCTACGCTCGATGAAAATCTGACTACGCAAGAAAGCACTTTATTATCTGATATTTTGGCAAATGGATTAGTTTGGGTATCAAATGATGGTGCGAATATTTTCCAATTTGAAAATGATAAAATTTGCCAGGAAGTAGTTGATGGACAAATAACGAATACTTTTAATATAATTGAAGGTGATAATCCTTTGGAATATATCACTTTACATGATTCTGACCGCGATATGTACTTGCGAGTTGGAAAAACGACCGTTCAAATTGATAAAGGGGGGGAGGATACCTGGGACTGGAACGATTTGTACAGAGGCGAATGGGTGAAACCCTCTGAAAATGAGTAAGATATATGATTACTTTTGTGATAAAATAATAATGGAAAGCTGGAATTCCAACTTTCCATTATTCCAAAGTTCCATTATACCTATCTTAACACCTTCCACCAGGGCGAAGGCTCTACATGCGGAACTTTTAACAATTTTTTATTATTCGTATAAAGCTGTGCCGCAATGTGCGCCGCAATTTCGGCTTCCACTTTCGCTCTTTCTTTGAGTAACTCCGGTGTAAAATATTTTTTTACAAAATTCGTATCAAAATGACCTGTAATAAATGCCTCGTGTTCCATTACAAACTTACCGAAAGACAACGTGGTTGCTACACCTTTGATTTCGTACAGGCTAATCGCATCCAGCATTCTACGGATGGCCGCGTCCCGATTGACACCCCACACAATGAGTTTTGCTAAGAGCGGATCATAATAAATCGGCACATCCATGCCTTCTTCGTAGCCGTCGTCCACGCGAATGTTTTCACCCATAGGGCGTTTGTAACCCACTAATTTTCCGACGTTTGGCAAAAAATTGTCCAGTGGATCTTCCGCCGTCACCCGCAATTCAATGGAATGTCCGTGAATGCTCAAATCCTCTTGTTTGATGGACAACACCTCGCCACGTGCAATGCGAATCTGTTGTTCTACCAAATCCAATCCTGTAATGAACTCAGTAACAGGGTGTTCCACCTGCAAACGGGTATTCATTTCCAGAAAATAAAAGTTGAGTTTTTCGTCCACCAAAAATTCTACCGTACCAGCGCCCAGATAATTACAAGATTTGGCAACCAGCACTGCTGCATCGCCCATACGCTGGCGCATCGCTGCGTCCACTACTGCTGAAGGGGCTTCTTCCACCACTTTCTGGTGGCGACGTTGGATACTACACTCGCGTTCAAACAGATACACCACATTGCCGTGCATATCTGCCAGCACCTGAATCTCGATGTGGCGCGGCGAAGTCACAAATTTTTCTATAAAAACCGAGCCGTCGCCAAACGAAGAGGTCGCTTCGCTGATGGCACGTTCCATTTGTTCCTGCAATTCCTCCTCGCGTTCGACGACACGCATCCCTTTACCACCACCGCCTGCAGAGGCTTTGATCAAAATCGGATAACCGACTTCTTTCGCAATTTGCTTCGCTTCATTCACATCCGTCACCGAGTGATCCACGCCCGGCACCATTGGGATATCAAATTTTTTCGCAGCTTCCTTGGCAGCCAACTTGCTACCCATCACCTCAATTGCCTCCGGGGTCGGACCGATGAAAGTAATGCCATTATCTTTCACCAACTGCGCAAATCCTGCATTTTCACTCAAAAAACCGTACCCTGGGTGGATGCCATCCACGCCCAATTGCTTCGCCACTTCAATGATTTTATCACCGCGCAGATACGAATCTTTGGATGCAGGCGGACCAATGCAAACTGCCTCATCCGCATAGCGCACGTGCAGCGCCTCGCGGTCGGCTTCGGAGTAAACAGCAACGGTCTTAATGCCCATTTTACGGGCGGTACGCATGACGCGCAAGGCAATTTCGCCACGATTGGCTACCAGAATTTTCTTCATGATTTTTCGATTTGATGGCTCAAAATAGGAATTTTGTTTGGAAGCGTTCAATGATGGCGTCAACCAATGCAGTGATTTTTGTCATTTGTTAGTTATTGCTTAAGTTTTAGATAGGGCATACGATATAAAATTTCCCAGAGGATTCTTATTCTAAGTAAAACAACATTTTCTTTTAACTTTCTGTCGATAGTATGAACTTGTTTAAAATTGATAAAAAACTTTAATATCAGTCAATAAATGAACCGTTT
>CAZFBN010000119.1:0-17229 GCA_964517145.1 uncultured Saprospiraceae bacterium | reverse complement strand
GCTGCTAAGTTACTCGCGCGCATTACTTTATTTTAATTATTCTGTATAAAATCTAATATAGGATTTATTTCACGATAAAAGTTTG
This sequence comes from uncultured Saprospiraceae bacterium, assembly GCA_964517145.1. Taxonomy (GTDB): domain Bacteria; phylum Bacteroidota; class Bacteroidia; order Chitinophagales; family Saprospiraceae; genus JADJNW01. Next base: position 17,144 of record CAZFBN010000119.1, on the reverse strand, counting down.
ATTTTCCTTTACATAAGATTATTTGCTATCGACACTTAAAACTGTAGGACTATTTAAACAAATTAGCCCCACTATTAGTATTACATACAAGAAAATGTAAAGCAAAATGTTACAACAAATATTGGAAAAACTCAAATCGACACAAACCCATCTCGTCGCCGTGTCTAAAACGCATCCGCCGGAAGAAATTTTAAAATTATACGAGCAGGGGCAGCGCGACTTTGGTGAAAATAAAGCGCAAGAACTCACCTCCAAATACGAGGCACTGCCCAAGGACATTCGCTGGCACATGATCGGGCATTTGCAAACCAACAAAGTTAAGTACATTGCATCTTTTGTATATATGATCCATTCAGTGGATAGCCTGGATGTATTAAAAGAAATTGATAAACAGGCGAAAAAACAGGGTCGGGTAATTGATTGTCTCTTACAATTTAAAATCGCCAAGGAAGATACCAAATACGGTTTTGATCTGGAAAGTGCAGAAGCTATGTTGCAATCGACTGATTTTCAGCAGTTAAAAAATATCCGAATCGTTGGTGTAATGGGCATGGCAACTTTTACGGAAGAGGAGGCTCAGGTGCTCAGCGAATTTAAACGATTGAAAGAAATATTCGATATTATACAAAATAAATACTTCCTCGGCGAAATTACATTTAAAGAAATTTCTATGGGTATGTCCGATGATTATCAAATTGCTATCCAGGAAGGAAGCACAATGGTTAGGATTGGAACACTGTTATTTGGGGCGCGGAATTACACGAATTAAGATGCCAGAAGTCAGATCCCGGATACCAGACGTACAATTACATCAGCGAATCACCACCAGCCGCTCGGTCGCTATGTTTCCATTCACTTCTATTTTAGCAAAATAAATGCCCGCCGGTAAATGATGAATATTTAGCGACAATCGCTCCTCTGACCAGGATTCTCGCAGCATCAACTGTCCGGCAGGATTGAAGAGTTGTAATCTTTTCAAAACATTTGGGAAGTTATTTACTTCTATTTGTAATAAATCGGCAGCCGGATTCGGCATGATTTGAATACTAAATGAGGTTGTCGGCTCTGTCACTGGCACCGTACCGGCAGCTGGCAAATTTGTTTTAAAAGCGCTCAAGCCGCCGCGCTGATTGCCGACGATCATTTCCAGTAAGCCATCTGCATTCAAATCCCCCAGCGCTACTCGACTTTGCGCACCAACTAAAACTCCTCCAAATTGCTCACTTTCAACTATTAAAGCATTGTAAAAATTGCCTTCTATATCACAGTAGCGCTCAATCTGACCAACATCCGTGCCCGTCAGCAAACAATACTCGCCATTCCATTCCACCAGCACGGGTGCACTGTACCCCGCCACATAGCCGGGCACACGCGCATCCACCTTCCCAAAGCGGTCGGTGTTGGGCAGCACCGTTGGGTCAGGATTAAACTGCGCTTGTTGCTGTGTTCCAATATTTTGAAAATAATTAATATTGCCATTGCGCTCGCCAATGAGCAGGTCAGGAAGCCCGTCGCGATTGACATCTGCAATAAATGGCGCACTGCTGATGCCCACATCAATCGTTTGAAAATCATACTGCCAATCGCCAAAAGCCAAAGGTTTTCCGGCACCTGCCGTGTTCTCCGCATAAAAAAGCCGCCCTTGCTCTTCGCCCACCAGCACATCCAAATCGCCATCGCCATCCAAATCACCAAAAGCAGGTGTAAAGTTATTTGTATTCGCACTAAAGTGCCCCATGCCGAGGTAATCGTCGTTGACCAAATTAAATTTTGGGACTGCCTTTGTACCTATATTTTCAAATAAAAACAAGCGTGCCTCGCGCGTTCCTTCGGGATGATAAATATAGGTATTGCCAACGACTAAATCAAGCAAACCATCAGCGTTATAATCCACAAATGCAGGATTGGCGCCGGTTCCAAGGTCAACCATTTCATTGACTAAAAAATCTTTTTGTCGAAATTCAAAACGAGGTTGCGTATGGCTGCCTACATTTTCATAACGCCAGAGCACTGCCTGATCTTCTGAAATAAGCGTACTGCTAGGTGCAGCAGCAAGGTCTTTTTTGCCATCAAAATTTAAATCCAAATAAAATGCGGCTGGAAAAATCGGCAAATCAAGGGGCACATCATAATTCGGGAAAGCGGTATCCTGTTGCACCATCCAGGCAGTTTGGCAATCGCCACCATTTAAAAGAAAATTAAAATTATTAAAGGATAAATCGCCTAAAATCAATTCTTTATCACCATCCTGATCGGCATCGAAGGTCAACATTGTAGAACCCGCATGCCGCACCACCACTTCGTCGAGGCTTCGGTAACAGCCGTCTTTGGTAGGCGACAAATCTACTTTTTTGGTAAAGCCACTTTCATAAAAGCCACCCCAACAATCTTCTATCAGATTGAAAATCAGGGAGTCCCGACCATAGCCTCGTTCCACGGAGCGATTGGCATACATTTCCACGTAACCGCCTGCCACATTAAAAGTCAAAATATCCAAGTCGCCATCACAATCCACATCGTCAATTGCTGGGTAATCAATCTTGCTTACGTATAATTGCGTTCGTGAACCACTAGATAATTGAAAAGAAAGTATATTGTAAAACCAATTGAAATTGAATCGTTTAAATGCGATATGTCCATTTTCATAAAAGCCCGTATAAACCAACACGCCATCTACGCCGGGCACATCAGAGTAGCCGAATAAATCCATGATGCCATCGCCATTGTAGTCTCGCAGTAACATCCAGTTTTTAACTTTGGGAAAATACGCACTGTACTCGGGTGCATAATAATATTTGGCACCATCGCTCAAAAAAGTGAGCTGCACCTCCCCTACCCGATCAAACACGTGCAAATCGTCCAAACCATCCTCATTCAAATCGACTGCCGACAGCTGTGGCGCATTCAATCCACCCGCTAAAGGGTATTGAAGCGATGTATCATTTTTAATAAATTCTATAGAAAAAGGAGAAAAAATTTGTCCAATTCCATTATAAATGGTAATAAAAACAAAAAAAACGCTAAATAAATACTTCATAGTTTTTAAATTCATGGATTCACAAGTGCCGAATGTTATAGGGAATTAGAAAGAGGACGAGTGCGTTTGATCTTTTTTAATAGTTTTAATAACTTCAAATTTACAGAAGGATTAACGTTGAAAAAATAGCTATTGATGGTGATCCATTCCTTTTTTCGCTCGATTGTCTGCAAATTGTCAAACAAAATCATGCGCGCTTTTTCAAGATGCGCCTTCCAGTAAATACCACGGTCGGTGACGCTGAAGCCTTCGCGCACCGAGCCGAGAATGCTTTGGTCGCAGATGAAAAAAATGCGTTCTTGCGATTGCGCAAAAAGAAAAGATTGACTGGCGTTTTTGAGTCTGTCCATTGGCATGGCAAAAAAATCGGTGTAAACCGTTTCACTTTCGCTGGCAAAATCGAGGTAATGCAGCACCATTTGAAACAGATTGATGTCTTCCCAATGCAGCCCCTGGTAGCTAAGAATGGCTTCTGGCAGTTTTATCGTGTTTAAATCCTTGCAGTAATGAATAATAAAATAATCCAATAAGTCTTCAAAAGTATTTTCGAGCAATGCGTTGATGGCAGTGTCGTTCAATTTTTCTTCAGAACTCATCATCTGAATTTGAGCCGCCAATTGCTCCGCGCGACGCTGCACAACCTCCTGAAAGCCAGACTGATACAAGCGCTCAGAATAATACTGCAGCTGTGAAGCCTGATGCTCCTCCTCTACCCGTTGGCGAAAAGCCAGAAAAAACTGTTCTTCAATCTGTTGTGGCAAATTTGCCTGATAATTCAAACGACGCACCGGCGCGGCGGTCGCTGCCGTCTGAGGGGCACCGCAATTGTAACAAAACCGAGCATTGTCGGGCAAAGCCGTTTTGCAAACGTGGCAATTTTTCATATTCACGCGAAAATAATAAATTTCTGGTTGAAAGGTTGAAATGATAATGGGTTGATAAGGATTTAAGAAAGTTTAGAGCCGATGAACAGATTCAGCTTAATTCTGTTTACATCGCATTAAAAAACTTCAGGCGTGGGAAAAGCACGAAAAAAGAGCGATCTTCCGCAAAAAATTTGTACGCAGTGCGGTCGTCCCTTCACCTGGCGCAAGAAATGGGAGAAGGTGTGGGAGGAAGTGAAGTTTTGTAGTGAAAGGTGCAGGCAGGCAATGAAAAAGAGAAACCAATAACCGGTAACCAATAACAACAAAGCAGCCGAGAAATTGAGCAAGTTATGAGTAACATTCAAGAAAAAAGACCGCAAGAACATTATGATGAATACCAGGATTTCACCTTTCATCCCAATAATGTTTTGCTGTTTTTGACGCTATTTGGATTAACCGCGCTGTTTTTGAGTATGACGATTGCATTCGTTTACACACGGGTGCAAAATGGGCAGCCGCCTTTGCGTTTGCCAGCTATTTTCTTCTTCAACACCTTGATTTTGTTGGGTAGCAGTGCGACAATGGTGTGGGCGAAGCGTTCTTATTTGCAAGACAACACCCGTAATTATCAGCGAGCGCTCGTGGCAACGATGATTTTATCGCTTATTTTTATGATTGCCCAAAGCATTGGTTGGTATTTATTATTCAAAAATAATATTTCTATTACATCAAGTAATGCGGCGGCTTATTTGTATGTTATTTCGGGGCTGCATTTTGCGCACGTGATTGCCGGATTGCCATTTCTGATCGTTTTTTTGTGGCGGGCACGCAAGGAAATGAAAGAGCCCATCACCGTTTTAGTTTATTTTTCCGATCCTGAAAAGCGCCTGCGTTTAAGATTGCTCACCATTTACTGGCACTTTCTCGATGGTTTGTGGATTTACCTGGTTTTATTCTTTTGGATAAATTATTTAGTTCAATAATAGAAAACGCCCGCAAGTAAACATCCACCTTCTAAGATGGCTTTTTTAGATAGGATAACCCAACGCATGTTTCCATTTCTATAAACCCAGAAGTTTTGCCCTAAACTAATGTACAACCCATACATTAGCGCGTTTTGATCTGCAAAATTAGGCTTTGCCATAGGTCGGGCACTACGAATAGAAAAACACACAATCAGCAAAGGTTTTATCGGATTCAATTGGAACAGTTAAAGTCGCAAGGCTTGACAGTTGGTGCATATCTCCCGAAAGTACCGAGCAATACATTTTCAAAAAGTGCGATGATCGCAATAAAATAGGTACAAGTTTTCATAAACGCAGTGCGGGTACTTGCTCTGATCTTGTTGGGATTGGGGATTTTTTTTACTCCGCGCCTCATTACACCATTGTCCCCCAAAAATCATCTCCTTGGAACCCCTTGGGTATCTATCGAGAACCTATTCCCTATCTCCCTATTACCTACAAGGTATCTGTACAGATAGTACAGTGTATCTCTTGAGATGCTATTTGGTATCTTTTAAGATGTAGTTAGGTATCTTTTGAGATGCAGTTAGGTATCTCTTGAGATAATAAAAATAATCCAAAGACATCTATTAAGCTATCTCAATAGATACCAATTTGTATGTAAACAGATACCCAATGGTATCTCCTTTGAATGGTAAAAGTATCTGTGGAGATAGATATTAGGTAGTAAAGAGATAGGCAATAGGTTCTTCACAGATAGATTATACTATTTCAAGAGATATTGTAAGGGTAGTAAGGAGATGTTTTGTTGAGTTTTTTTATAAAACTAATGGATCAAAATTTAATAAAAACTTTACCAGTGTTTAGGAAGAATCCTTTCTTTGTAGTGCTATTTTTGAAAATGGGTAAAAGAAAATTATGTTCGCCAGAAATTTTATGGAACAGGATGACTCGACTTTATTGGCGCTATTGCAAAAAGATGATATACAAGCATTTGAGGAGATTTATCATCGCTATTGGGAGCGACTTTATATAGCCGCAGTTCGCGTGTTAGAAGATGAAGCCATGAGTAAAGATATTCTTCAAGAAATCTTTGTAGATGTTTGGAATCGTAGAAACACTTTGAAAGTTAAAAATTTAAATGCATACTTGTTTCAGGCAGTTAAGTTTCAAATTGCAAAACACCTGCGCAAGCGTCCCATCAATTCCTTTCACTTGGAAGTTCTGGCAGAATTGAAAAGCGCACATCGTGTGGAGGATGGCTTACTATTGGCGGATTTGAATGAACAAATCGAACAAGTGATTACAAGTTTACCGCCTCGCTGCCAGGAAATTTTTCGCCTGAGCCGATTTGAAAATCTCTCGAATAAAGAAATTGCTCAACGCCTCAATCTTTCTATCAGTACGGTCGAAAATCAAATTAACATTGCGCTTCGAGCTTTGCGTGCCAATCTGGATCAAGCCCTCACCTTTTTACTACTCTGCTATTGCCTGCAATGATTACTTGCCAATGAGCATTTGACTTATGTTAACCATACATTAATTCCGCTTTTTTTTCTTCCTTACTCTTAGGTGGTAGGCATTTGCTTTGGTACTTACTGAAAAAATACAGGAAATGACTAAAGCAGAATTTACAACCTTATTAGATCGATATGCTCAAGGGATCGCTACGCCGGAGGAGACGCAGCTTTTTGACCTGTTTGTAGTAAAAATGGCAAAGCAAGCACCTGATTGGGAATTGGAGGAGCGCGAACGCATTAAATTGGAAATTTATACCCGTATTAAACGGCAAATAGTAAAACCCAAACCAGCCACAAAAATCATTCGGATGCCTGTGTGGGTGCGGGTTGCAGCTTCTATTGCAATCATCCTGACGCTCAGTATTTATTTCATTATAAAAAATGATCGGTTAGAATACCGCACGGTGTCAACTGATTATGGCGAGCGAGATACGATTTTATTAGCAGATGGCTCGCGAATTTATCTTAATGCCGGCAGTCAGCTTACTTTTCCGACCACATTCAAGGGTAAAAAGCGCGCCGTGTCGCTGCAAGGAGAAGCTTTTTTTGAAGTTGCCCGAAATCCAAGTCAGCCTTTTGAGGTCACCACCTATGAGGTGCGTACCACCGTGTTGGGTACATCTTTTAATATTCAAGCTTTTCCACAAGAAAAGGTAACCGTGACCGTCGCCACTGGCAAGGTGAAAGTAAACGTTCATGGGTATGCCAATAACCCAACGGTATTTTTATCCCCCAATCAGCAAGCGATTTTTGATGCGTCTCGCGGCATTTTAGAACGTCGTATGAATGTAAAAACCAATCATTTCATCGCCTGGAAAGCAGGATTTATCCAGTTTGATAATACGTCTTTATCAGAAGCAATTGTCACCTTGAAAAAATGGTACAATGTAGATATTCAGTTGGAGAATCCGAGGTTAGCGCAGTGCCGCATTAGCGGTAAATATGCAGGGGATAATTTGAAAAACGTGTTGGAAAGTATCCAATTTATTACCAGCGTCCAGTATAAGTTTAAAAATGCTCAGGAAGTGATATTATTGGGCAAGCCTTGCGGTACAGAATAATTAGACTAAAAAAAAACCTGCTCTTGAAGTGATTCAAAAGCAGGCGATCATGATAGTTTTTAATAAAAAAATCTCACAAAATTATGAAATCTAATTTAATTAACCTACTCGGTTTTGTATCAAAGCCAAGTAGGTGGGGAATGGTGTTGTTCTTATTCGCATCATTTCCAGTTTTGCAAGCCCAAGCTGCCAATAGTCCAACGGCAGATCAGGTGATGGTGCAAGCCGATTTTAAAAATGCAACTTTCCAAAAAGTAGTGGAAAGTATCGAACAGCAAACGGATTTTATTTTCGCGTATGACGAAGCAGCCCTTGCTACTATTCAGGGTTTTACCTTGAAAAGCAATCGCATTAGCGTGGCAGCACTCCTTCAACAGTTGTTTAAAGACTCTAATCTACAATTTAAACAGATTGATTACACAATTTCAATCTCTAAAGTCTCTGCATCTAAAGCCATTCCAACCATTGATATCCAAATCACCGGCAAAGTATTGGATGCAGCCACGCAAGAACCGCTCCCCGGTGCTACGGTGCAGGTAAAAGGCACCAATATTGGCACGATTACCGATGCAGAAGGGAATTTTTCCTTAGTAGCGCCTTCGGATGCTCAATTTTTGACGGTTTCCTATATTGGTTATGCCGTGCGAGAAATCTCGATTGGAAATCAGACTAATTTTGAAATTCAATTAGCGGTCAGTGCAAATGCGTTGGATGAAATTGTAGTCATCGGCTATGGCACAGAGTCGCGCGGAAATGTGAGTAGTTCTATTGCCAAAGTTGGAGAAAAAGACCTACGCGACCAACCGACAGCAAGTTTCGATCAGGCACTGGCTGGGCGAGTAGCAGGTGTGGATATTTCGCAAACCAACGGCGCACCGGGCGCGAGTGTAGCGATCAACATTCGGGGTACTTCTTCGATTACGGGTGGTAATGCCCCTTTGATTGTGGTGGACGGCGTGCCATTATCGAGTAGTACCAGCGATTTGTTTTCGCAAGGCGTGTCCGCAGATGGCAATTTCAACGTTGGCTACCGTCTCAATCCACTGAGTGCGATTAATCCCAACGATATTGCTTCGATTGAAATTCTAAAAGACGCTGCTTCCGCAGCGATTTACGGCTCCAGAGGTACGAATGGCGTGATTTTGATTACGACCAAAAGTGGGCAGTTGGGTCAGAAACCAACCGTTAATTTCAATGCTTACGCCGGGGTGCAGGAAGTAACCAAGAAAGTGGATGTAATGGAAGCGTATGAATTTGCAAATTATCATAAACTATCCCGCGATTTAGCTTGGATTGCTAAAAATCCAGCAAAAAACACTGCCAACGATCCGCAGTCCGTTCGAGCAGCTAATGAAAAAGTCGCGCCGTATCTGCTGCCTTATATCAATGGCGAACAGGGCTTGACCGAGACGGATTGGCAGGATGAGATTTTCCGCACTGCCCCGATGCAAAATTATGAGCTGTCTGCCAATGGTGGTAATGACTGGCTGAGTTATTATGTATCGGGTAATTATTTCAATCAACAAGGCATTGTGATTAATTCTGGTATGGAACGTTACGGCGCTCGACTGAATTTGAATGCCAAACTTTCGGAAAAGATAAGATTTGGGATCAATTTCAATCCTTCGTTTTCCGACCACAAAATCGTACAAACCGAGCAAAACTGGTTTCGCGAGGGCGTTATCATCTCCGCTTTAATGTATCACCCTAATCTTCCGGTGTATAATACCGATGGTAGCTACGCTTTAGGAACACAAATTCGAACCAGTCGAAATGGAGATGCAGCGGTAGCTCAAATCGAAAATCCAGTGGCATTAGCGGAGTTGATTGACAATTCGTTGAAGCATACACGCTTGCTAGGGAATACTTTTTTGGAAGTCAATTTTTTACCAGGTTTGAAATTCAAAACTTCCTTCGGTTTGGATTTGAACTTCATGGACCGTTTTTACTATCGTCCGAAAACCCTGAACTGGCGTACCGAATACGCGCCAACGACTACCTTCAACTACGCTTGGGCGAATAATTCTACCATTTACAATTGGCTGAGTGAAAATACGCTCGACTATTCTACTGCGATTGGCAAACATAATTTAACCGCCCTGCTCGGCTACACGGCTCAAAAAGAACACAATACGCATCAGTATTTGGAAGGTCGCAATTTCCCGAATGACAACATCACCACGCTGAATGCAGCGCAGACTCGCACCGGTCTATCGGAAGAGCGCGAATGGTCGCTACTTTCTTACTTAGGTAGAATCCAGTACAATTTTGATGGCAAATACCTGTTCAGTGCTTCTGTGCGCCGCGACGGTTCGTCTCGATTTGGTGCGAATACCAAGTGGGGCTGGTTCCCTTCTGTTTCTGCGGGCTGGCGAGTGAGTAAGGAAAGTTTCTTTGGGGAATCTAAATTGATTTCTGACCTAAAAATCAGAGGTAGCTACGGTTTGACGGGCAATACCGAAATTCCATTCTATGGCGGCACGGCACTGCTGGGATTGTCGGGCTACGTGTTGAGCGACCAGGTGGTAAATGGCTTAGCGCCAACTACTTCTCCCAATCCGAATCTTTCCTGGGAATCAACCAGTACGCTGGACATTGGCTTGGACGCGAGCTTTTTTAACAACAAATTTTCCATCACGGCCGATTATTACCAATCGAACACAGAAGACTTACTCCTGAACGTGACCATTCCGAGTTCTTCGGGTTTCCAGACTTCTTTGCAAAACATCGGCGAAATGCGCAACACGGGCATTGAATTGACGCTTTCAACGAATCAAAAATTCGGCGATTTTACCTGGAATGGTTCGGTTAATTTCTCGACCAACCAAAATGAGGTAGTTGCACTCGCGCCCGGTCAAACTCAATTTTTAACAAACGGTGGCTTGAATGATCCGGCGTTCATCGTGCGTGTGGGCGAGCCGATTAGCTCTTACTTTGGCTATAAAGTGCTGGGTGTTTTCAAAACGCAGGCAGAATTTGACGCAACGCCTAAATTAGAAAATGCCAATCAAAAAGTAGGGGACTTCATCTATGCCGACGTGAATGGCGATGGCAAAGTAAATGTGGACGACCGCACCATTTTGGGCGATAATAACCCGGATTACACCATCGGTTTCCAGAGCAGCTTTGGTTTTAAAAATTTCGACTTGAGCTTCAATGTGCAGTCCAAGCAAGGTTTTGAACTCTTCAACGCCATGCACCGCTACACCGCCGAGGCTTGGGGCAACAACTTGGAAATCTATTTGAGTGAAGATGCGCCACGCCCAGTTTGGGGCGTAGGTAGCGCGAGTCACACGCGTCCATCGTCTTGGCACGTGGAGGATGGCTCGTTCATTCGGGTGCGCAACATTACACTGGGTTACACACTGCCCAAAGGTTTCTTGAGTAATATGCGCATCTACGCTTCGGCAATGAATCCATTTACTTGGACAAATTACAGTGGTTACAACCCGGAAGTATCCAACAACTTTGGAGATGCCATCCGTGCCGGCGAGGAATTTGGAAATTATCCGGTATCGAAGTCGCTTATTTTTGGTTTGAATGCTTCTTTTTAATCACCAGTTTTCCTAAATCTTCAAGATTTAGGAAAACTATAAATTATAAAAACATCATGAAAAATATAATTTTTATCATCGTTTCAATATTTACATTCACAGCGTGCAGCGAAGATTTTATTGACCTCGCTCCGATTTCGGACCAAAGCACCGCTAATTTTTATAAAAATCAAACCGATTTAGAACAGGCGGTTGTTGCGGCTTATGATGCCTTGCAAGACGGCGCACAATACGGTGTAAATGGTTTTGACCATTTTATGGAAATCATAGCCGATAATACTTTCAACGACAATACCACGCAAAACGGCGGTCAGTTTGCGAATTTTGACAACTTTAACTTGGTTTCTAACAACACCGTACTCAATAGCACATGGAATTCTTGTTATCGCGGTATTCAGCGTTGTAATATTGTACTAAATCGGATTGATAACATTGAAATGCCGGATAGCTTGAAGGCAATTCGTAAAGGCGAGGTAAAGTTTATTCGGGCATTGACCTATTTCAATCTGGTGCGTATCTGGGGCGATGTACCGCTGGTACTCAATGAAGTGGAAAATCCATTTGAAGCCTTTGACCATACTCGCAATAAAACAGACGAGCTCTATGCGCAGATTATTAAAGACTTAGAAGAAGCCATTACCGCATTGCCACTTAGTTTTAAAACCCCAAATGTTGGCAGAGCTACCAAAGGTGCGGCACAAGCCTTGCTGGGTAAAGTCTATTTGACGCGTAAACAATATCCGCAAGCCGTGACGGTCTTAGAACAAGTGATTTTGGCAGGAACGTATAAGCTGTTGCCTAATTTTTCCGACATTTTTAGTTCAAAAAACAAGAATAATGCGGAGTCTATTTTTGAAGTGCAATTTAAAAGTGGTACGAATGGAGAAGGCATTTCGACCACCCCGCCGACTAACAAATCGGATGTAAATAATCGTCCTTCTAACAATATTATCAAGTTATTTAGAGAAAACTTAGATGCTCGCTTTGAGGCATCTGTCGCATTGCCAACCGACGCACCTGCGTACTCCAAAAAACGATTAGATGACATTGGTTCTGACGCTACTTTTGGTTTCAATATGATGGTGCTGCGCTATGCCGATGTGCTGCTGATGGCTGCTGAAGCACTCAATGAAATCAGCTACAATAATGGCAAAGCATTCGACTACCTGAATCAAGTGCGCAACCGCGCCAAAGCGACACCTTACACCGCCACCAATATCGCTGACCAAGCGAGCTTCCGCCAGGCGATTGACAAAGAAAGAAGACTGGAATTGGCATTTGAAAACCACCGCTGGTTTGACTTGCTGCGCACCGGCAAAGCACTGGAAGTAATGAATGCCGCCAACGCTGGTGGTACTTCGCCAAACGCGGCTTCTGCCTTGGCTTTCACCATGAAACCGCACCAGGTAATCTTTCCGCTTCCGCAAACGCAAATAGACGCAAGCGCCGGTAAGTTGACGCAGAATCAAGGTTACTAACTGCTTTTACGTAGCACACATCGCAACAATAGGAACGCGGACGACGCGGAGAACACGGACGCTCGCCGACTTTTACGAAAACGAACAAATTGCGCTGTCCCAAAGGGATGACTATGCCATAAAAATCCGCGTCAATCTGTGTCGTCTGCGTCGTCCGCGTTCCGATTACGGTGGAAAGGGTGCGTAACAGGAGTTACTAATATTCACTAATTGTTAACCGCGCTTCAAGTGCTGTTAGCAATCTCAAACCACTATTATGCAGTCTTTATGCAAACTTTACATAAGTATTCTCTTTTTAATTTTTAGCTTTCAAATTAGCAATGCACAAACTCGAGTTGACCAATTATTAACTCATTTAAATAACCCAAAAAGCAACTACGTCCTAGTCGCTGCCCACCGCGGCGACTGGTTTTGGGCACCGGAAAACTCGCTCCGAGGTTTTCAAAATTGCATCGAAATGGGTGTAGATATTATTGAATTGGACGTACGAATGTCAAAAGACGATGTGCCCGTCATCATCCATGACCTCACGCTGGAGCGCACCACTACGGGCAAAGGCAACGTAGCCGACTGGACGCTCGATTCGCTCAAAACTCTTTATTTAAAAGATGCAACCGGCTTCATAACACAAGAACGCATCCCAACGCTGGAAGAAGTCATGAATTTTACCAAAGGTAAAATCCTCATTTACCTTGATAAGTCGGTGGATAAAGTGGAAAAAGTGCTGCCCGTATTGCAAAAAACCGGCACGCTGAAGCAAGCAATATTTGTGCTGGATTTTCCATACCAAAAAGCAAAAGCGCAGTTTGGCAATTTGCTCGACTCGGTACTCTTCGTACCTGTCATCGCCGATGGGATGCAAAATCTGGATACTTACGTACAAGAATACCTGACAAATTGGAAGCCACGCGCCTTCCAATTCCGCATGAAAAGCTACGACGGCGCAGCCTACCCGCAACTGCAGCAAATCACGAACTCGACTAGCAAAGCCTTCGTAGCCGCCACCTGGGCAGACCACACCATCGGGCACGACGACCAAATCTCCCGCACCCATCCCGACGAAGGCTGGGGCTGGCTGATTAAAAACGGTTTTAAAATTATTGAAACGAATAGACCACAGCAGCTACTGGCGTATTTGAAGATGAAAAAATTACACGATTGAAAAATAAATTTTCATAAACAAGTGAGTGTAAAATACGCCTCGATCCACCTGGGTCGGGGCTTTTTTGTCAGCTTCCTATCTTTTTCGATGCGCTCTGATCTCCGCCATCTGACTTCTCGCATCCGAGTTCTGACTTCTCTATTGAGCCATGCATCAGTCAAAAACATCTCCTAACAACCTATCAGGTATCTATTAAGAACCTATTCCCTATCTCCTTATTACCTACAAGGTATCTGTACAGATAGTATAATGTATCTCTTGATATACCATTGGGTATCTCTTGAGATATTATTAGGTATCTCTTGAGATAGTAAAAATGATCCAAAGACATCCGTTAAGCTATCTCAATAGATACCAATTTGTATGTAAACAGATACCCAATGGTATCTCTTTAGAAGGGTAAAAGCATCTGTGGAGATCATTAATACATTGAACGGAGATAGAATAAAGGTTCTGCAGAGATAGTGAAGACTATCTCAACAGATAGCGCAGGGGTAATCAGGAGTTGTTTTTTAAAAAATGCACCAACTAAGCAAGGAGAGCATTCGTTAGGACGCTTTGTTTACAATTTCTTAATCTCTTTTTCAAAAAGAAAGCCTGCACAAAAGCCTACTTTTGAAATTGTAAATACCCGTTTAGGCGCTGTATGACCGGTTTGATAGAAAAATTGATCGCAGGGGATAAGGCTGCACTCGAGGCATTGTACCGACAATACCACAAACGGGTGTATCTTTTTGCAGCGAAGCAAACCAACCACCCGGCTCAAATCGAGGATTTGGTGCACGATAGCTTCCTTCGCCTTTGGGAAAATCGCTCCCGATTATCTTTAGACATTCCAATAGAAGCCCAACTGTTTATTACTGCGCGTCAGGTCGTTATCAATTTTTTAAAAAGAAGTGCATTACAACAAAAAGTGTATGACAATCTGCCTTTGCAAGAAAATAATGCTCTTGCCTCTACCAACGAAGTAGATTCCAGCGAAATGCTTTTCCAACTCAACGCTGCCATCGAAGCGCTGCCGCCCAAGCGCCGCCAGATTTTTAAAATGAGCAAACTGGACGGACTCACCTACGAAGAAATTGCCGAAGCACTTTCTATTTCCAAAAATACCGTTGAATCCCAAATGGTGAAAGCTTTTAAATTCTTGCGCGAGCGCGTGTCTCAACTGCCATTTTTCTGAACTTGCCACCAAGGCACGAAAACACTATACTTCACAAAGTTTTGTGTAAAATTTTTGTGTCTTTGTGTTTTGGTGGCAGATTCCAAAAACGACTCATTTATTGACGGATATTAATTTTAAATAAGTTTTTTGTCTTAAATAGTAGGACATTATAAAAATAATTAAAAAAATACCGATCACCCCAAAAGAAGCTTTTATTGTGAATGTTGGCTTATCAGGTTTTTCAGATAACCATTTATTATTTTCTAAACGAAGCTTCGTCTCATACCCATTTTCATGGTTTAATATGGCTTGTTTTTGAGGATAGCCATTTATGCTTAGAATCAGCTCACACAGGTGGTTTGGCATATCCTTAAATAAAGCATTTTTCAAATAAAAGGTAGTGACTTTTTCGGGTGCGTTTTCTAATTCTGCAAAAAGCGTGGTTTCATGCCCTAATTGAACTTGTGGATTCTTAAAGAGGATCGTATCACTGTTAATAACTAATATGCAGTTTTTTCTAAAGTAGTTGATCGCCAATATATTAAACTGTTCGGGGGTTTTGTACGAATTTTTACCATAATGGTAATCTATCGCCCCTTCAAATGCCAAAATAGAACTTTTTACAGCTACTAATTTTTTCCCATTTTGATCATAAATCATGATACTTGAAAGCGCAGGATCGTGCGCATAAAAGGATGGCAAAAAGAGCACCATCCCTAATATTGTCGCAAAAAATACTTTGAATATCATCAAGTTTTTATTTTATTGTGCGTAAGCACCTGCCAAACTATTAATAAAATTATTAGAACCCGCTTTATCCACATGATAATGATAGCCTCTTGTCGCATCATAATGCCCACGGCTTGCATCTAAGTCCGTATATTCTGTTCCAGCTGTACTCAATCGCTCATACATCCCGAATCCATCTAAAGCATAGCCGATCATAGCTGCATGACCATCCGATTGGGTAATTTTGGTTGTCTTGCCATTCGCAGCATGATAATGATACCCTGCAGCCAAATTAATATGCCCTCCAGCATCATCAAAAGGAGCCAATGTATAAGCACCTAATATTGCGCTTGTCGGTGCTGGCGGATCGAATGGAACACCATTAAATGCAATACCTCTTATGGTAGGTCCGGCAGACATTGGACCATTGCCAAAACTAACGGGCGAGCTTAGCTTAACGGGTGTAATAGGGATGTAAATGGTTTGGGTAATAGTGGATACATAAGAGGGCAAACACTCTACACAATAATTTTTGTACGAAGCTGGTACATTAGGATTAGCCGCTGCTTGGCAATCGGCATAAGTGGTAGTTCTTGTAACGGCGCCAGTCGTAGTATTGTACATTTGCCAGGTATTGTCTTTATAAAAAGTAGCCAGGTTTTTAATAAAAGCACCATCCACATCATAAACATTCCCATTTTCGATCCATATACCGCCTTTACTAGCATCATCACTAATGTTAATAGGGCACCAGGGTCCCATATCATGATCCGTAGGCGTACTTTTACTAACTATTTTGTAACAATCCGCCGTTTGCCCATTGGATAAGGTTTTTGAAACAATCGTAATCGGTTCCGATAAGCCTGCCGTTAAAAACAAACTTTTATCTACTTTGACTACGGTCTCATTTGTAGTAGGAGTTGTATCTTCATCTTTACTACAAGAAATGAAAGCACAGATGAGTGCTATAAAAGCGAAATTTTTAAGATTCATTGTTATAAGGTTTAAGTTATTACTTTCTTAGAGGTTCTTTTTTTATTTTTCCTTCGGTCTGTTATAGACTTTTTTCAACTGATTTTTAAAAAATATTTTCCCTCCGAGTAAAGGTATTTGCCTGCTCATTTGTACTTCCCTGTGTAAAACAAATTCAGCGATTCTCAAAAGATAAAAATGATTGATAAAGGGCTATTTCAAAAATGGAAAACCGGCGAATGTACCCCAGAAGAACAGGCACGCGTACAAGCCTATTTTGCACAAGGTGATTTGTCGAAACTGGAAAATTGGTTGCAGGAGGACTGGAATGAAGTGGATATGGCAAATAACATTCCACCGGATGCCGAACCCCGCATTTGGCAGCGCCTGGAAAAATCTACAGAGCCAGCTATTGTACGGCGTTTACGACCAGAGCGTCGTGTCTGGCGCAGCATTGCAGCAGCGGTGCTTCTCTTGATTACTTTGGCGGGTGCTTACTGGATGTTGGACAGGTGGTCGGAGGAACCTCAATGGGTGGAACACGTCAATTTGAGCCCCAAAGCGCAGCAGATGACCCTTGCCGATGGCTCTGTCGTCTGGCTCAATCGCAATAGCAAAATCAGTTATCAAAAACACTT
>CAZFBN010000118.1:0-17722 GCA_964517145.1 uncultured Saprospiraceae bacterium | reverse complement strand
AGGGCGGATTCTCTATTTTCAAACCACTTTGCTAAAATTTAAACATGCTCTAATGACGTATCTTGTAAGCTAGAAATTACCAAAAATCATTTTGACAATTTAATCATCCGACTATGCAAAACAACATCAAACCGGCGGTGCTCGTGATTGTCGTATTAAGTCTGCTTCTGGGGCTAAGCATCGGGCAGCATTACCGCCAATACCGCCAAATTAAAGCATTGGAAAACAGCATCTTGCATTTCTCACCGGTACAAGTGCACCTAAACACTAACCGTTGCAATCCTCATTTTCGTTTTCATCAGGAAGAAATGGTTGCCAAAAGAGCTGAAGTTGATGCACAACGTGCTGAAATAGAAGCCATTAAGGCGAGTATGCGCGCCGACCGTGAAGCACAATTGAAAGAGTTGCGTCAACAAATTGAGCGCGTGCAGGAAATGTGGAAGCGGGGAGAATAAAGATGCCTGGAGGGTATAAATGTGGCACATATTAAATATGTGCCATATTTAAAATCAATTGATTTTCAAAAGTTCTACTTCAAAAACTAACGTCGAGTAAGGTCCAATCACCTGCCCAGCACCGCGCTCACCATAAGCCAGATTGTAAGGAATGTACAGTTTCCACTTTGATCCTTCCGGCATCATCTGCAATGCTTCTACCCAACCCTGGATCACCTGCGTCACGCCAAAAGTGGCCGGTTCGCCACGCTCCACAGAACTGTCAAACACCGTTCCGTCCAGGAGTTTGCCGGTATAGTGCACCGTTACCTGGTCATTGGCAGTTGGCTTAGCGCCCGTACCCTCCTGCAACACTTCATATTGCAAGCCGCTCGCCGTGGTTTTTACCTCCGGGCGCTTGGCATTTTCCGCCAAAAATTGCTTGCCTTGATTGATGGTTCCTTCATATTTTACAGCCTGTTGCTTTTCCATGTATTGCTGCACGTTTTGATTCGCTGTGTTGATATCAATTTTCAGGCTATCTCCTTTCAACACTGCCTCCATCGCTTGAGTGAATGATTGGGCGTCCAGGTTTTCAAAACCTTGCTGTTTTAAATTCTGAGCGACCAAAACACCCAGGCTGTAACTTACTGAATCCATTTTAAATGTGGTTTGTGGTTTTACTTGAGTTGTTGGAGTCGGCGGTGCTGTTTTAGCAGGTTTTTTATTTTGCCCCATCGCAACGCTGACTGTCAAAAATGCCAAAAGGCACAAGGTAACGACTTTCATTTTAAAATTGTTAATTTATAATTGTTTATTGATGACTTAATTGTATTCAAGTGTTATTGTCCTCCCGTCTCCCCTTCTCCCCAACGAAACGTCTGGAGATTAAACCCCGACAAATCCAGCACCCGATCAATCACCGTTGCCGCCAAGGCTTCAAAAGTCTGCGGTTTGCTATAAAAAGAAGGTGTTGCAGGGCAGATCACGCCGCCTGCTTCGGTCACCAGTTTCATATTATTAATATGAATCAAGCTATAAGGCGTATCGCGCAGCACCAGGATTAAACGTCGCCGCTCTTTTAATATTACATCCGCCGCACGAGTTATTAAATCGGTGGAAACCCCGGCTGCAATTCTACCCAATAAACCCATCGAACAAGGACAAATAATCATCGTATCATAACGGGCTGATCCTGACGCAAACGGCGCCATAAAATTCATTTTGTCAAAATATTCAAACGGATATTGTTCAAAATCAGTGTTTTCTAACTCAAATTGCCAATTAAATCTGGCATTGTTACTCATCACAATTCCTACTTTTTCAATCTGATCCTGCAAATGTACCAATCTATCCAGCAATACTTTTGCATAAATCGAACCGCTCGAACCGCCGATGGCAACTACCACTTTTTTCTTTGTTTGCATGTATTCCTATATTGATTTGTTCTCGTCGCCAGGTACACGAACACATGAACACTTGCGCACCCGAACACAATTTTCGTTAAAAAATGTTTAAACGCAACTATATTGTATGGCACTGCGTATTTAGCAAGTATCTTTGATAAAAATTTTGTATTTCAAAACACATCTCGCATGAAAAAGTTATTCTTTAGCGGCTCGGTTTTAGCCATTGCATTGGTGGCGTATGCGTTTATCGCGCTTCCAAAAAAGACAACAAACGCTCCGACAGAGGAAATCAAGTGGTACACCTGGGACGAGGCAATTAAAATGTCGGAAAAAAAGCCCAAAAAAATCTTCATTGACCTTTATACCGACTGGTGCGGCTGGTGCAAAAAAATGGATAAAACCACATTCACCGACCCTGCTGTGGTAAGATACATGAATGAAAATTTTTATGCAGTAAAATTTGATGCCGAACAAAAAGAAGAAGTAAAATATAATAATCATACGTTTAAATATATCGCCTCAGGCAGTCGTGGGGTGCATGAACTGGCATACGCTTTGCTGGATGGAAAATTGGGGTATCCTTCCTATGTGTATCTCGATGAAAAACAAGCGCGTATCTCCATTTCGCCAGGATATAAAACGGCAGATAACTTTATCAAGGAATTAAAATATTTCGGTGATAATCATTATCAAAAAACCAGCTACGAAGCGTTCATGAAAACCCAGCAAGGGCAGTAGTGTTTTTGTTATTGGTTATTTGGGAGCAAAAAGTACCCGTAACCCCAAATAACCAATAACCAATAACCAATAACAGATAACATAGTCTAAAACTTATCCAACGATTTCGTCATTTTATCCAATTCTTCCCGCAGGCGCTCGGCATCCGTGTAGTTGGTGCTGGCTTGCAGGCGACGCGACAAATTTTCAATCGAATCGAGGTATAAAATATCGTATTCCACGTTCGTTTTTAATTCCTCTAGCGCCGCAATGTCCTGCAAATTACTTTCCTGCATTTGGCGCAATTTTTCTTTTTTATGCTCCAGCGTTTGAATCAACTCATGCTGGTGTAACAATTGTTGTAATTTGCTTTTACAAGTCTGAAAAAAAGCCAATTTAGAAGCTCGTAATTGTAGCTGCGCCTGAAAATTTTGTATTAACTCCTCTGTATCTGCCTGCAATCGTGGTGGCAAGTCAGTATTTACATTTAGTTTTTGTCGTAACTCCGCAATATTTTCTTCGATTTCTGTTATATCCTGGCTATTAATATGAATCTGATTATTACATTCCTCCAATCGGGTTTGAATAACGCCTTCCACACTGTTGCGAAACTTTTTTTCTGCCGCCCTTCGCGTAATCAAGCGATAACCCGCATAAAGACTAAGGGCAAGCAACGCCGCACCTGCCAGTGGCAACAACAAAAACCGCGAAACCGCCGCATATCGCAGCATTAGCAATAAAAAACCGGCATATAATAAAAAATACAAGAAAACCTGATGATTTGATTTCCGCTCTTCCATTCTTTAAATTTACAAAACGCTGCGAAAAAAGCGCCTATTCTTTAAACCCTTTTTTGCGCCAGTTGTTGAGTATGCTGATTTAGAATCGCTAATGTTTTTTGTTTGTTTATAGTTTATCCAGGTACTCCTCATCCAAAGGGGTACCCTTTTTTTTATACAAATGAATCCTTAAAGGATCAACATTATTTAAAAGCGTTTAGAAAGGTTTTATACCAAATTTGAAAGGAGGAGACTGTTGACTTGAAAACTGTCCAACTACTTAATAGAGTATATTTAATCTATAACAAAGTTTAAATAAAGTCTTGATTCTCAATTAAATTAAATAAGACTATTGACTATCCATAGCGTCCCTTTGGGGTAAAACTGCTCGACTACTTGCATGATTGAACCAATCTAATTAAAAATTCATTTCAAAAACATTCTATTAAAACATCAAACCCGCCTCCCCAACGGCAGGCGGGCTTTCCCATTTATACTTTGAGCTTCGTTCCTTTTGGCGTGTCGTTGACGATGAAGCCCCACTCGCCTAGCTTTTTAGGTATTTTTTTGTAGATGGCTTTGAGCAGGTCGCGGGTGCGTTTTATCAGGCTGGACAAGTCACCAACCAGGCGATCACGGTCGCGGTAGGCTTGCTCAGCGCGTCGCATGAACTCTTCCGCTTCCTGGTGTTTGGCAATGGCTTCTTGAATTTTGGGTCCAAATTCATCCCAGGGGTCGTCTGCAAGGGCGTGCAAGGGGCTTGCAGCGCCATCGCTCTGGTGTTTAGCAAAAATCAAGCTTGCCAGATTCAGTAACTCGCCTACGTTAGAGGGAATCACAATACGAATTGAAATCGTCTTCATAATCAATTATAATTTGTTAAAAAATAAAAGACAAATTCATCCTCGTTTTTGTGTTTAAATGTGGGTTAAGCGAACCGCTTGGGTTCTATCGGTATTAAAATCGGCTTTGTAGAAGATGGATACCCTTTTGCTTACAAGACTCAAGCCTGTCGCTATTCACAACAGGCTTGAAGGGACAATACCCTAAATTTTTGTGTTATTTTGTTGGGTTAGTAAGACTGCAAAAAAGAAGATATTCTCATAAAAATTAGAGCTATAAAGATACATTGAATTGAAAAATTATACAAGCGTTTTCTAAAATTTTTTTTTAGCCTACTTCTATTTTTTTTATCCCCATTCTTGCATCCACCAGAAGGGTGTTACAATGCCTTAGGAGGGTCTTACAATATGCTAACAGGGTCATTTACAATTAAAAGAGGATATTTCAACGTTATACCAGGGTACTACAACATTCTTGCAGGGTATTTTACTATTGCAAGAGGGTATTTCAACGTTACATTAGGGTACTACAATGTCACAAGAGGGTCTCACAACGTTTTAACAGGGTACTTTACTGTTGTAACAGGGTCATTTACTGTTGTAGTAGGATATTTTAACGTTACAGTAGGGTATTTCACTGTTGAAAGAGGGTATTTTAATCTCTTACGACCCTATTGTAATAATAAAATAGGCATTTACAATATTCCAATAGCCCATTTCAAGAAAAAAACAGCTTGATAGCCTATCCAGTATGGGTCATCCTACCCAGTGATAGCTTCTATCGTTGCCAAAATACCCTGTACGCCCCCCAATTAAGTAATGTCAAATAAAAACGGCAGCAATGACGGCAGTCATAAAGCAGGCAATAGAGCCGCCAATGAGCGCTTTGATGCCTAATTCGGTTAATGTAGTACGCAATTCGGGTGCCAACGCGCTAATGCCGCCTATTTGAATGCCGATGGAGGCAAAATTGGAAAAACCACAAAGGGCATATAGTGCAATGATGACAGACTTGTTGCTGGTAAATGCACCTGCGCTTTGCAAATTGCCCATGTCGAGGTAAGCGACAAATTCATTGAGCACGGTTTTTTGACCCAACAATTGCCCGACGACTAACATATCAGAAGCAGGGGTGCCCAACACCCAAGCCAATGGTGAAAAAAGGAGTCCTAGTAAATAAGTGAAATTAAAACCGGTAAAGCGATTGTTCGTAGCTGCTTGGATTTGCTCGTTCCAGCCTGTCCAATCGCCCACTGTATTTTGGAGAATATAATTGCACATAAAAACCAGCGCGGTAAACACAATCAGCATCGCGCCTACATTGACCGCCAGGCGCAAGCCGTCCGTTGTGCCCGTTGCAATAGAGTCGAGCAGATTGCTACCGCTTTCTCCACTGATTTTAAGTTCGTCATTGTAGTCTTCCTTTTCCGTTTCAGGTTGTAACATTTTAGCAGCAACAATCGCCGCCGGTGCCGACATGAGAGAGGCAGCCAGTAGGTGCTTGGCAAAGTACAATTGCTGTGCAGGGTCGCTTCCGCCCAAAAAGCCGACGTAGGCTGCAAAAACCCCACCGGCAATCGTCGCCATACCGCCGGTCATTAGGCAGAGAATTTCCGAGCGCGTCATGTGAGGCAAGTAAGGTTTGATAAATAAGGGCGCTTCCGTTTGACCAATAAAAACATTTGCCGCTGCGGCTAAACTTTCCGGACCCGACAGGCGCATGGTTTTGCTCATTACCCAGGCAATGCCGTAAACAATTTTTTGCAAAATGCCGAAATAGTAGAGTGCCGATGATAATGCCGAGTAAAACAAAATGGTAGGCAATACCCGAAAGGCGAAGATGTAGCCAAATGTTTTTTCATCGCTCACCAAACCGGCAAATAAAAACTTAGCACCTTCGTCGGAGAATAGGATGATTTTGGTAAATACCGAGGCAATGGCTTCAAAAAAGTTGCTTACGTAGGGTACTTTTAGTACCAAAATGGCAAAAACAACTTGTAAAGCAATCCCGGAGCCAACCAAACGCCAATTGATGGCTTTCTTATTGGCGCTGAGCAGATAACAAATACCAATTAAAACCGCCATGCCGAGGGCACCGCGTAGTAAACCGAGGAATATTTCCATGTAGTCAAATGTTGAAGAAATAAGCAATGCGCACAAAGCTCCAAAAGTAGAAAAAGAAGTGACAAGTAACAAATTATAGGTAAGAAGAATCAACATGGAGTTTGGGTCAAAGCAAAGACAGCTTCTCCTAAGGGCGCTTGTTTTTCTATCAGCCAAGCACTTTGTTGTTGGCGTTAAAATATGTACCTTTATATCCCGGGAATTTACAACAACAGCATGAAACCATTCATTATTGGCATTACCGGGGGCAGCGGCTCTGGCAAAACGACCTTCATTAAAGAAATAAGAGCAAGATTTAGCGATGAAGACGTCTGTGTGCTCTCTCAAGACGACTACTATCGTCCTATTCAAGAGCAATTGACGGATGAACAGGGCATTTGCAACTTTGATTTACCCAAAGCGATTGATAAAAAAGCCTTTTTAAATGATTTGCAGCAGCTCATCGAAGGAAAAGTAGTGCTGCGAGACGAATATTTATTTGAAAAAGAAGAGGTAACGCCCGAACTTTTAGTGTTCAAACCCGCGCCGATCATCATTGTAGAGGGCATATTTGTATTGCATTTCAAAAAAATCCGCCAACTCCTTGACTTAAAAGTTTATTTGCACGCCAAGGAAAACCTGAAGGTGATTCGACGCATCATTCGCGATCAAAAGGAGCGCGATTATCCCATTGACATTGTTTTGTACCGCTATGAAAATCATGTTTTACCCGCTTTTGAAAAATACATTGAGCCCTATAAAGAAGAGGCGGACATTATCATCAATAATAATAAACATTTTAAGCAGGCATTGGAAGTGCTGTCTGGTTTTATTGCAAATAAATTAGAAAATATCCAGGCAGCTGCTGCGAAGACTGAAAAGTTGATAAAAACTGCCGAGCCGAATGTGCTATGTCCTGTCAGCCCTTAACGCGTCCAGCTTTTTAAGAATTTCTTCTGCCTCTGCTATTTTGAGGGCATAGCCTTTGAGGTCACCATTGCGTTGCAGTTGCATCGCTTCCTCCATTAGTTTTTGATATTGTTTTTGCAAGTTTTTGACAGGGTCTTTCTTGAATAATCCAAACATATCTTTTTGATTTTTGCCAGTGTAACAGCAAAAATGAAGATTGGTTGCAAAATTATTATACGATATAATTTGGCGTCTTATGATAGGGTCTATTAAATAATTTCCTCAAATTCTTCCCTTGCCTCCTGCGGGAGCGCGCGCCTCATGGCTTCATTTTTGCGCTGGTGCATCCGGTTTAAGTCTTGCAACACTGCTTCACAAAAAGGCGCGTCCACCATTTTTTGAATAGCTTCCAAGCCTTGGATCGTGTCGCTGCTGCGAAATTTATAGGTCTGTTCATACAAGCCCGATTCAAATTTTACCGAAAATTTATTATCCATTTTAAAAACGGTAATCTTCAAAATAGGGTGCTCAATAGTGCCGATGATTCTCATGGAAATAGGTACAGTTATTGGTAAATCGTTGTTAAATGCAGTTCGTGTCTAGGTGCCTCCGTCTCTATCATTCCTGGCTTCCGTTTGAATATTTTTTGTTAATATTTGATACAATTCCTGATAGGCAGGAAACTGTTCTAAATATTGCAAATGCCGCTTGATCGTTTGCTCATCCCCGCGAATCGCCGGTCCTGTCTGCATTTCCGTTGGTGGATGCTGCTGCACTTTTGTAGCCGTCTCCTGGATCAATGGACGAAGCAAATCAAACGATAAATGCTCCTTTTCCAGGATATTATATCCAATCTGAAATAAATAATTCGCAAAGTTATTTACAAAAACAGCCGCCACGTGCAATACGCCGCGTTGATGGTCGTCGATATGATACACCTTTTGGCTAATTCGCCGTCCTATTTTGAATAAAAAATCAACATCAGAAGCGTGATTGGCATCAATGCAAATGGGAATTTGTTCAAAATCAACGGATTGGGCAATCGAAAAAGTTTGCAATGGATAAAAAACGCCGAACCGTGTACAGTAGGGTGCTAAAATATTGGAGGGCGTTGCGCCGGATGTATGCGCCACCAAACTATGGTTCGTTTTTACATTCAAATGAGCCGCAACGGCTTCAATCGCAGTATCATTTACTGCTAAAATGTAAAGATCAGCGTCGGATGTAATGTTTTCTAAGTCGGTAACGTAGGGCACTTGGGTGATTTCCGACAATCGATGGGCTTTTTCCTCGCTTCTGCTAACAATTTGCACTATATTCAACCCACACGTTTTCAGCCGTTTACCCAAATGAAAACCCACATTGCCCGCTCCTATTAAAACGATTGACTCGTGTTGATTGCCCATTGTTGATTATAATATCACTTAACGGGAAATTACATATTTTTGCCAAATTCTATAGCCCATGCTTAGCGTAAGTCCGATCATCATCAAAGAAGTACCGAACCAGAAGAAATTAATTCCTGGAAACTCAATGGCTTCCAACACAATGTAATCCGAACGCAGTGAATTGGTCGCCAATTCTATCGGGATTGCCGCGTTGGCAGTAGGTTTTGACTGCGCCATGAACAGCTGAATCGTTTCCTGCTGCGGGTTAATACTGGCAAATCGCACATGCAGCCCCAGCGGCTCCACGAAACTTTTAATGCCCATCGGGCGCGTGCCGCGAATGATGTAAATGGGTTCGGACAAATAGGTCTGCCCCGCTTTATCCTGCACATTGAGCGCTGCGCCAACAGCAATATCGCCTTTTTCTGCCTGATAATCAGGGTGTTGAGGGTCGCGAATGAATTGAGAAAACTGAATTTTCAAATCTCCAAGAGCAACGGTTTCGCCCTGTTTGATATTAAATTCTTTATAATCCAATTCACTTTCCGGCGTCACTACTTGAGCCAGCACATCCGGGTGAAGGCGAATTTTGGCACTCAACGTATTGATTTGAGCAGGAAAGGGAAAAATTAAATCGCCGCGCAGCACCAATCCTGTTTGCACCGCAAAGGTAGAATCATCGCCTTCGCGCTGCACATGTATCGTAGTTGACACAGCTACATCACCTGGTTCTGCCTGATAATCAGGATGTTGCAAGGACCGACTCAACCCTTCTGCGCGAAGTGTATAATTTTTGATAGTAAAAGTGTCAGGATTTTTCAATTGTACCGTATCCAAAAACGTCGCGGTTTGCTCCGGCAACACGTCAATACGGCGGTAATTCAAGCTGTCTTCGCGCTTTTGGCGAGCGGTTAAGTCCATTTCTACCGTTGCCAACGACTTGATATGTGTGAAAACATCTTTATTCCAATAATGCTTGGTAGAAGGATTCGACGCAGCAATTTTAGTAAATGATTTATCATATAAAATATTCGGATACAAATTAAAATCCTCGACTACTTTTCCATTCGCATTTTTACGTTTGTAATTCACGGTGTACGTGCGCGTAAAGTTCACCATCGTATCTTTTACATAGGTTACTTCGTACCCACTCATAAACATCGGCGTGTTTTTAAACAGCAAAATATTACGTTCCGCTGCATCTTCTTCGCCTTCTATTAAACCCGACATTACAAACGGATTCGATGAAACGTATTTTTTATTTAGTCCGGATGCCATAATACCCACAATCATTAAGCCAAAGCCAATGTGGGATAATACGGAACCACCCAGTTTTAAATTTCCTTTCAGGAATGTAATAATGTAATCAAGATTGGATACAATGGTAAAAATGCCTGCATATAATAAAATCCAATATTGCCATGCAAATGCTTGAATCCATTGGGTTGTCAGCCAAGTTAACAAGAGTGAAAGTCCTGCTGTGATTCCAGTGTGAATAGCGAATTTTCTGGTATGATTTTTCCAATTTGGTTCGCGAAAGCGTAAAAACTGCGCTACACCAGATAAGATTCCAATGAATGAAGCGATCCAGATTTGATATTTATTATAATGTGGAATAACATCCGTGATAACGCGCCCGATAAAATCAGGATTAAAGAATCGTACAATTTTATTATAAACAGGTAATGACGTGGAAGCCGTTATGATTAATGCTGAAAATAACAACACCAAAGAGCCAATAAACATCCAAAATTCCTTGGAGGCAGCGGGCTCTTCCTTCGTCGGATTGGGTACTTCCTTATAACGAATTACCATTAAAATGATAGAAAGTAATAAGAAAACACCAATAAAGGAAACCAATTGCCATTCCAAGCCCATTTCCGTAAACGCATGTACAGAAGATTCGCCCAGGACGCCGCTTCGGGTCAAAAAAGTGGAATATAATATCAAAATGAATGTTAGTAAATAAAAAACGTAGGTACTGCGAATAGAGTGACCAGTGGATTTGGCGATCAGATTGGTGTGAATGCCCGCAACCAGGGTAAGCCAAGGTACAAGCGACATATTTTCGACGGGATCCCACGCCCAATAGCCGCCAAAACTCAAGGCTTCATATGCCCAGGCAGCGCCCATCAAAATACCAGCACCCAGAATAGCGCCGCTCATCAGCGCCCACGGCATGGCTTCGCGATGCCACTCCTCGTGTTTCCGCATCCAAAGCCCAGCGATAGCGTAAGCAAAGGGAATAGTGGTTGACGCAAATCCTAAAAACAAAGTCGGCGGGTGAATGGTCATCCACCAATTTTGTAATAAGGGGTTCAAACCATTACCTTTTATTAAGCTCACATAATTAGCATTGGAAAAAATAGGAGCATTCATTACGTCCCGAAGTAATAATGTCGGGTTGCTTCCAACTTTCCAAGCACCCTCACCCCAACCCACATAAATGCCCAGAAGCATCGAACCAATGAATAGTTGCACGGCTGACAGCACCGCCATAGTCGGCGATTCCCACTCTTTCGCACTGAAAATCAATAAAATACCAAGCACTATATGCCAAAACATCCATAATAAGAAGCTCCCTTCCTGTCCTTCCCAAAATGCAGCAAATACATATTTGAACGGTAAATCTTCCCCAACGTGCGCCCAGGCATAATTATATTCATAATATTTATTGGTCATTACATAAAACAACACACCAATCACTGCCAATACGCTTGCGCCATGCGCCAAAAAAGCTCCGCGCCCTAGTCGCCGCCAAGATGCGTGTTCAGACGTAGCCCGCTTTTGTGTTGCAAAAAAGTAAGCAATGGTAGCCATTAAACTAGCCACAAACCCAAATAAAATAGCAAAATGCCCGATCTGCCCCGGCAACAGCCGCTCGCCGATATAATTAATTTGTTCCATTTATTTAGTTTATAGGAGAATAAGCCACGCTCCGAATCACCCTATCCCCTTATTCCTTTATTAACCCTTTTCACTCTTGATATAAATTTCCTCGTCTTTATATTTTGACGGGCATTTCATTAACAAATCCGTAGCTACGAATTCGTCGCCCTTCATTTTGCCGGTCACTACAATTTGTTCCGACAATTCAAAATCCTGTGGTTTGCTAGCAAGCAGCACCACTTTGCGTTCTTCGCCTTTTGTATCCTTGATGTAAAAACTGAAGTAATTCGGGTCTTTTTCAGGATTGTAAATCATCTCTTTGTCTTTCGACAACTGCCCGGCAATTTTTACTTTTTCACTTGTTTTACTAGCATCGGAAAAGGTGCCGTAGGTGCTCACATCCTTAGCAGTGCTGGTCAGCAATACAATGGCTGCTACAATCATCACCACTGCCACGATATAAATCTTCTTCATGCGTTTAGGAAATTTTTACAAAAATACATCAAACCTAGCGTTTTCGTTGGACAATTGCGGTCAAAATGTTGTCATAATGAAAAATGCATTCTTTTCGTGTTGAAATAAAGCAAAATCCGCCTGTTTTCGCATTAACTTTATACCACAAAATAGCCCGCATTTCCAGAAAATTTGTTCCTTTGTGCAAGCGAATTTTATTTCGTAAAAAATGGATTCGGCAGTTTGAGCCGCCAATCCCTGCACCTAAAACAAAACAAAATGAATTTAGCGACTTTAGACTGGGCAATTATCGCTGCCTTTTTTGTATTATCTCTGACAATCGGTTTGATTGTTTCAAAACGTTCGGGTAAAGATTCTTCGGAGTTTTTCTTATCTGGTCGAACCATGCCTTGGTGGCTTTTGGGCTTTTCGATGGTAGCAACCACTTTTTCGGCGGACACGCCTAACCTTGTCACCGATATTGTACGCAAAAATGGGGTGGCGGGTAATTGGGCATGGTGGGCGTTTCTGCTCACAGGTATGCTCACGGTATTTGTCTATGCCAAGCTTTGGCGACGCAGTGGTGTGCTGACGGATGTGGAGTTTTACGAAATTCGCTACAGCGGAAAAATGGCAGCTTTCCTTCGGGGATTCAGAGCGATATACTTAGGCGTTTTTTTTAATACTATGATAATGGCAACCGTGTGCCTGGCGGGTATTAAAATTGGCGGAGTGATGCTGGGCATGTCGCCGACTCAAACGCTGCTGATCGCTACCACTATTACCGTTATTTATTCGGTGATCGGTGGATTTGCAGGCGTAATTTGGACGGATTTTTTCCAATTTGTCATTGCAATGGTGGGTTCGCTGGCAGCTGCCATTTTTATTGTGAATTTGCCACAAGTAGGCGGCTTAGATAATTTAATGTCTCATCCGGAAGTCAGCACCAAACTCAACGTGCTCCCCGATTTTAACGATCTCAATGTGCTGATTCCTCTATTTTTGATGCCTTTGGCGGTGCAATGGTGGAGCGTGTGGTATCCAGGTGCGGAGCCAGGCGGCGGAGGCTACATCGCGCAGCGAATGTTGGCGGCAAAAACTGAAAATCATGCCATGGGTGCCACCCTGTTTTTCAATATCATGCACTATGCTTTGCGCCCTTGGCCCTGGATTTTAGTAGCGCTGGCATCCATTTTAGTTTTCCCCGATTTTGCTTCTTTACAAAAAGCCTTTCCAAATATCAGTTCTACTGTAATCAATGACGACCTGGCTTATCCAGCTATGATGACATTGCTACCAACAGGGCTGTTGGGTTTGATTGTTGCATCGTTAATCGCTGCGTTTATGTCCACGATTGCCACACATTTGAACTGGGGTTCTTCTTATGTGGTCAATGACTGGTATAAACGTTTTGTAAAGCCAGAAGCTTCTGAAAAACAGTTAGTTACAATTGGCAGAATTTCAACGGTTATCCTTATGGCATTAGCAGCGTTAATTGCTTTGGCATTAACAAATGCGTTACAAGCTTTTAATATTTTATTACAAATTGGTGCCGGAACTGGATTGTTATTCATTTTACGATGGTTTTGGTGGCGCATCAATGCTTACAGCGAATTAGCAGCAATGGTCATCTCGTTTTTAGTGGCTGTTTATTTTGAATTTCTGCACAACAACTTGGGTTTAGAACCATTATTGGATTATCAAAAATTATTAATTGGGGTCGGCATCACTACAATTGGCTGGTTATCAGTAGCTTTGCTTACGCCTCCAGCAGATCATAAAGTTTTGGTGCAATTTTATAAATTGGTAAAACCGGCTAGTGTTGGCTGGCAACCTGTAATTGACAAAGCTTTGGCAAATGGCGAGTTGCAATCGCATGAAGTGACAACGGGCAAGCTCTCGTTGGAAATTTTTGGGATGTTGATTGGCGCAATTGCTGTTTACGCTGCCTTATTTGCAACAGGATTCTGGATTTATGGACGGGTTGCTGCGGCGCTGATCGCAACGGTTATTGCAGGGGTTGGCGGTTTTTTACTCTTCCGAATCTGGAAAAGGGTGCAGTGACGTTTATTATTTTTTATTAATTATTTGACGTTTGTTATTTGAAGTTTGATGTTAGTGGAGCTAAGATCAGGCTTCAAATAACAAACATATTACATCCTCATTTAGTTACAATTTAAAACCAATCTTAATACCTTAATTTTTACAAGAGCGGCATAGCTATCTCCTTCTAATTTGTGGATTACTTGTTAATGTGTTTGACGTTTCAGATGCAAATTACTTGCAAAACCACAAACTTCAAAAATAGAAAACTTGGAACATACTGATTCAACAGTTATTTTTGCGGCGCATTTAAAACTATTAGCGGCAAATGATAGTTTAAGTGTCTAACAGCCAAAAAATACTCAACATATATCAAGGTGTCTGGCTTCTTAAAATCAGGCAGCTTGTATTAAAATAATTTGCTATGGCAATCATGATAACGGATGAATGTATCAACTGCGGTGCTTGCGAACCGGAATGTCCGAATAATGCGATTTATGAAGGCGGTGTAGAATGGGCAATTGCAGATGGTACGGGTATTACAAGCACCTATATTTTAGAAAGTGGACAGGTAACTGGCGCAAAAGATACGCATACGCCGATTTCCAACGATTATTATTACATCGTGCCTGATAAATGTACGGAGTGCGTAGGCTTCCATGAAGAGCCGCAGTGCGCAGCCGTGTGTCCAGTGGATTGTTGCGTACCCGACCCGGAACGCGTGGAAAGTAAAGATATATTATTGGGGCGCAAAGAGCGATTACATGTGTAATAGGCTGCATTAGGATGTATAATATGAAAGAATTTCTAGGATTGTAATATCCTGCTAATCCTTCTATTGCAAAAATCTTGATGCGATTAGCACAATTAATAATAGCCCGATTTACACCTGTTTACATTTCATATTTATGCCTTCCTAGTTCCTATTTAATATTGATTCACACCTTCCAGCGTATTCACTTTATGCGCTGCTGTCAGATGGAGGTTTTCCGTCCAGTTCCGAAACAACTGCTTAATGGTAGCGGGTTCTGAAAATTGCAAACCATGGTCTCTTCCAGGCAGCACTACCATTTCTACCAGCGCATTTTTCAATTTTTCTTTGGCATACAGAGCATTGTCCGGATAAATCAGATCATCTTGGTCGCCCTGAATGATTAAAACAGGGATGTTAATTTTATCCCAAGCCGTCATTTTTGACAATTCAGAAAAGTGAGAAAACTTTTCATAGGTTGCCAATCTTAAAAATTTCGGAAAAATATATTTGATAATTGGTGTTTTCATTAAATAAGAAATGCCATACGTTTTTTCTGCGCCAGGTTTTAAAGAAGCAGAAAGCAACAACGCCTTATCGGCAATACCCGGATAATCCATCAACAGCCGCGCCGCAATGGTGCCGCCGTAAGAAGAGCCAATCACCGTTACTTCTTTACCATTTTCAATCAAATCAAACACCGGTTTTATCAATGCCGCTTGTTGTTGCAAATCTGTTACAACCTCTCCAAAATCGGACTTCCCGTAGCCCGGACGATCAATGGCAATGATGCGATATTCTTTCAGCAGTGTAGAATCCAGGTAAAAATTTGCCCAACCTTTAATCGAACTTGGCGCGCCATGAATAAAAACGAGCGTCGGCAAGGTGTCAACGCCTACTTTCAGGTAACGCATGGTGCGTCCTTCGCTCGTTTGGTAGCGAATGAGTTGAGGATGAACGCGGGGCGCTCGCTCGGCGAATTGTTCAAAAATAGTACGATCGCGGGTATCGGTGAAACGGCGCAGGTTGCAGCTGAAAGTAGAAAACGCAATGACAACCAATGCCAGCAGCACGAGTATAAGTCTCTTTCTTTTCATACAGGATGAAATTTTTCGGGAATGTTTTTACCAACATCACCTTATCAAATTGGTTGTAAATTTTGCAAAAATTAACGTTGCTTTTTTAAATTTGATATACATTAACACCTTAGCTTTTATTATTTTTCGTGTCGTTTTTAAGTGCTATCCCTGATCCACCTTTCACCAAATTAAAACCTGATTATGACAGACTTGCAAATTGCAAAAACCATCACGCTTCAGCCCATTCGTAACATTGCCGCGAAACTGAGCATCGACGAAGCGGAATTGCATTATTATGGTCGCTACAAAGCGAAATTACCTTTGTCATTGATTGATAATCAAAGTCTTACAAATGCAAAACTAATTTTAGTGTCCGCCATTTCACCGACGCCGGCGGGCGAAGGCAAAACAACGGTATCCATCGGATTATCAGAAGGTTTGAATCGAATTGGCAAAAAAACAACGGTGGTGCTGCGCGAACCCTCGCTGGGTCCTGTTTTTGGTATTAAAGGTGGCGCAACCGGCGGCGGTTACTCGCAAGTGCTGCCCATGGAAGACATCAATTTGCACTTTACCGGCGATTTTGCCGCGATTGAAAAAGCGCACAATTTGCTGGCAGCCTTGATTGACAACAATTTACAAAATACAAAAAATTCACTCAATCTTGATCCGCGTACCATCGCCTGGAAACGGGTGATGGACATGAACGACCGAGCTTTGCGCAATGTGGTGGTGGGTTTGGGCGGCACCACCGGCGGCGTGCCAAGAGAATCGGGTTTTGACATCACGGCAGCGTCAGAAGTGATGGCGATTTTGTGTTTGTCACAAAATTTAGAAGATTTAAAAACACGGCTCGGCAATATTTTCGTAGGTTTCACTTGGGACAAGCAACCCGTTTTTGCGCGTGATTTAAAAGCACATGGCGCCATGGCAGCCCTTTTAAAAGATGCGATTCAACCCAATTTGGTGCAAACCATTGAAGGCAATCCAGCGATCATTCACGGTGGTCCGTTTGCGAATATTGCACAAGGAACGAATACGATTATTGCCACCAAAATGGGCTTATCTTTGTCCGATTACGTTGTCACAGAAGCTGGTTTTGGCTTCGATCTCGGTGCCGAAAAGTTTTTAAACATCAAATGCCGCACGGCTGGGCTTTCGCCAAATGCGATTGTTCTTGTGGCAACCATTCGAGCATTGAAATACCATGGTGGCGTTGCGTTGAAAGATTTGTCATTGCCGAATGCAGATGCGGTTGCAAAAGGCTTTGTAAATTTAGAAAAACACCTGGAAAACAGCAAGTTATATAATATTCCCGTGGTTGTTGCCATTAATCGTTTTACGAATGATACAGATGCAGAAATTTTCACGCTGCAAGAAAAGTGCAAAGCCATTGGCGTAGCGGCGATTGTAGCGGAGGTGTGGGCAAAAGGAGGTGCGGGTGCCCTGGAACTGGCGGAAGCCGTGGCGAACCTCGCAGATCAACATCACACGCCTTTCACGCCTTTGTACGATTGGAGCTGGAATGTGGAAAATAAAATTCATACCATTGCGACTCAAATTTATGGAGCGGCAGAAGTAGAATACACACCGCAAGCCAAAAACAACCTAAAGCGTATTGAAAAACTGGGCTTGACCAACTTGCCCATTTGCATGGCAAAAACACAAAAATCTTTCTCGGATAATCCTGATCTGATTGGTCGCCCAAGCGGTTTTACCCTTACGGTGCGCGAAATTGAAATCGCCGCAGGCGCTGGTTTTCTGGTGCCCATCACCGGCGAAATGATGCGCATGCCAGGATTACCCAATACCCCGGCGGCAGAAAGTATTGATGTAGATGCAGATGGAAATATTACAGGATTGTTTTAAAATAATTTTTAATAACTTTAAATCATAACTCATGGCAAACCAAAGTGATTACATGAA
>CAZFBN010000117.1:0-17872 GCA_964517145.1 uncultured Saprospiraceae bacterium | reverse complement strand
ACATCACTTTTTCTTCATATTAAACTTTTTTATTAATTTTAAACAAGTTCAATAATCAATGTGCCATTATCAATTAAAAATGGTATTATTTGTAAAAGTTGCTCGACGTTTTTAAAAATAGATACGCGCATTAAATTGTGCAAAGAGCTTATTAGGTCGAGCAAGATGCCTATTGGGTTAAGCAAAGTGTATATTGAGCAGAGTAGAATGTCAAATGTGTCAAGCAAAATCTTAATTGATTGGCGTAGTATGTCTATCAGATCGAGCAAAATGACAATTAGGTTAAGCAAAGTGCCTATTGGGGCAGGCAAAGTGTCTATTGAGCAGAGTAAGTTGTCAATTGTGTCAAGCAAAACCTTCATTGGTTGAAGCAGTATGCCTATTTAGTCGTGTAAGCACTCAATTAGGTTGCGCAAGGTGTCATTCTGGTCAAGCAACGCCTCATTTTTTCTTCGACTTCCCCTGCATCACATCCTGGTAGGCAACGTATAGCGCTTCGGCAATCAATTCAGGTGAGACCTTCGACAATTCAAACGTCGTCCAGCCCTGCAATCCAAATTTATTAGGCACTGCATAAATGGCGTCTTGATTATAATCACAAAAGACCTGCTGATCTGCCAGAGGGAGCTTCATATTAGCCGTTGCACTTTCTTCATGCAGCGTCGCAAAAATGCGTTTATTCACCACTTTAAATGCTATTCGATCAAAATGAGGCTTCTGCTCGGTGCCGGGGAAGGAAAGGGCGAGGGATTGGAAGGTTTCCAGGTCGGTCATGGGTGATTTTTTGATGAATGATTTAAAAGAAGTATAAGGTCACAACGCTTCTATTTCCTCTTTGCTCAAATTGGTATATTTCATAATCTTTTCAATACTTTCATTTCTTTCGCGACTTCCAGGATGCCTTCTTTAATCCCTTCCATTTTGGAAGTGTTCACCACATTATTTAAATCCTGATAATATTTCAAGCTGTCTTCGTAGGCGGCTCGTTCCTGCGGGGAGAATTGAGCAATTTCTGCGGCTTCAAATAATTTGAATTGTAGAAATTTATCTTTTAAAGCGCTCATAGGAAGTTTGATCTTTGGTGATTTGTTTAATACAAAGATAGGGATTTTGGGTGAGAGAGGTGGCATTATCATTTTGTTTTAAAATAATACAAAAAGGCATGGCTTTTGCCTGTAACTTTGCGGTGCTACGAACCATCAAACATTACATCATCCACCAAAATAGACATCGCCATGAATTTTATTATTCTCGGCGGCGGCATTGCCGGACTCACCACTGCCATCGCACTGAAACAAATGGGCATCGACGCAACGATTTTTGAAGCAGCGCCTACGTTCAAACCCGTCGGTGCAGGATTGGTGCTTGCCGCCAATGCCATCAAAGCATATCGCCATTTGGGCATTGCCGAAAAAATCATTGCCAAAGGACACGCTTTATCTACCTTGCAAATTCTCCATCAAAAAGGGAAGGTGCTGACTTCGGCGGATGCCGTTGCGATTAGTAAAAAATATGATTTGCACAATTTTGCCATTCATCGCGCAGCGCTGCACGAAACTTTACTGGCTGAACTTGATGCGAAACAATTGATTGCCAATAAAAAAGCCATTGGTTTTGAACGGCTGTCCGGTGGAAAAATTGAACTCTTTTTTGAGGATAAAAGTACGTATATCACTGATTATGTGATTGTTGCGGATGGTATTCATTCGGCTGTCCAGCAGCAATTGTTACCCGATTCCAAGCCGCGTTATGCTGGTTACACCTGCTGGCGTGCGGTGATGGATAATCCTGGTTTGCATTTAAAAACTGCTACGGAAACCTGGGGCAGGGGCAGTCGCTTTGGCATAGTGCCGTTGGCAAACGATAAAATTTATTGGTTCGCGTGTGTGAATGCGCCTCAAAATGATGCAGTCAATCGGAATGTAAAAGTGACTGATTTACAACGCATTTTTCAAAATTTTCATCATCCGATTCCAACTATTTTGGCAAACACAAAAGAGCAGGAATTGATCTGGAATGACATTATTGACCTCCAACCCATTTCGCAATTTGCTTTTGGCAATATTGTATTAATCGGCGATGCCGCGCACGCGACGACCCCGAATCTGGGACAAGGCGCTTGTCAAGCCATTGAAGACGCCGTTATTCTTGCCGATGAATTGAAAAAACATCCTGCACCGAGCGCCGCTTTTGCGGCTTTTGAAAAAAGAAGGATGGCGCGAACGCATTACATCGTCAACACTTCTTGGCGTATGGGGCAAATCGCGCAGTGGAGCAATCCTTTTTTAGTTGCTTTGCGCAATACTTTGTTCCGGTTGATCCCCGAACGAGTAAATGAAAATCAAATGAAGCGAGTGCTGGAGGTAGATTTTTAATAAAAAATTGGACGCTTGCCCGTGTTCAGCGCAAGCGTCCGTAAAACTTAAATTTCGATTTCCTTTGTTAATTTAATAGTTCTTGAAGAGGAGCCGGACTTAATAGCATAAACGCCTTTTTCAAGCGCCCAGCCGGAGGTTTTTTCATCCCAGTAGCTCAATTGTGAAACGGGGATTTTGAGTACGATGTCTTCGGTTTCTCCCGGATTTAAATTGCGGGTCTTCGCAAATGCTTTCAGTTCTTGCATCGGGCGATCAATGCTGGAATTTGGTTTTGATACATAAATTTGCACTACTTCTTTACCTGCCTGATTGCCAATGTTTTTAATGCTTACAGTAACATTCAACGTGTCATTTGCCAAAGTGACATTCAACGTATTATATTCAAAATTGGTATAAGAAAGCCCGTATCCGAATGGGTAAGAGACTTCCAAATTTGCTTTATCAAAGTGCCGATAGCCAACATAAATGCCTTCTTCATAATTGGTATAGTCTTCATTTTTAACCTTTTGCGCTTCGGGTTTTGGCTTGCGGCTGGAAAAAATATCCGTCATACGCATGGGCTTTCCGTTCAGCGGGAAGTTGGCATTAGAAGCGTGGTCGTTCAAGTGAACGGGGAAAGTCATCGGCAATTTTCCACTTGGGTTGACCTTTCCGCTGAGGATATCTGCCACCGAGTTGCCGCCCTCTTGTCCACCCTGCCAGGCGAGCAGAATGGCGTCGGGCTGCGCTTTCCAGGAGGCAGTTTCAATGACGCCGCCGATATTGAGCACCACGATCACCTTCTTACCTGCTGCGTGAAAGGCTTGACAGGTATTTGCAATCATGTCCTGCTCTGCATTTGACAAAAGAAAATCATCTTTTTCTTTCCGGTCGCCCCCTTCGCCACTGTTTCTGCCAATGGTAATAATGCCAATGTCCGAATTGGAAGCGATTTGCTGCAATTGCGCTGAAGTATAATTCACTTGAGGTGGATTGTAAGGATTAAACATAGCATTGAATCCCTCCGGCTTCACGAATGCTTTTGGATTGGCTTCTTTATGTTTTTCAAAAATATTTTTAGCATCTGTATTTATCTCA
The DNA here is from genome assembly GCA_964517145.1 of uncultured Saprospiraceae bacterium. Classification (GTDB taxonomy): domain Bacteria; phylum Bacteroidota; class Bacteroidia; order Chitinophagales; family Saprospiraceae; genus JADJNW01. The sequence goes on along the minus strand of CAZFBN010000117.1, from coordinate 14,417 downwards.
AAACCAGCATTTTTTAAACCTTCCTCGAGCGAAACCGTATAAGCTTCATTCACATCCCCAGAGCCGGTGCCGCCCGCGATGAAATCGTAAGAGGTAACACCCAACAGCGCCACATTTTTTACCTGCTGCATGGGAAGCGTTTGCTCATTTTTAAGCAAAACCATGCCTTCTGCTGCGGATTGGCGTGTAATGGCAGCATGTGCTTTGAGGTCTGGATTATTGCCAAATTTATAAGACTGCATTTTTCTGGAATTCAGAATCAATTTCAGAATTCTTTTCACAGAGGTGTCAATATCTGCCATTGGCAGGCTTCCATCTTTCTGCGCTTTTATCAAGGCGTCCCACTGTTTTTTAGTGCCCGGTTCCAGTAGGTCATTGCCGGCGCTGACCATAGCAGGCGCATTTTGCCCCCCAAACCAATCGGACATGACCAGCCCTTCAAATCTCCAATCTTCTCTTAAAACATTGGTTAACAGATGTTTACTTTCCGAAGTGTAAGTGCCATTTACCAAATTGTAAGAAGACATCACTGTCCAAGGCTGCGCTTCTTTTACGATAATTTCAAAACCTTTCAAATAAATTTCACGCATAGCTCGCTCAGAGACAATGACATCATTAAAATTTCGATTCGTTTCCTGATTATTCGCTACAAAATGTTTGACGGAAGCACCCACGCCATTGGATTCTATGCCATTGACCATCGCCGCTCCAATGCGACCGGTCAGCACGGGGTCTTCAGAATAATATTCAAAATTTCTACCACATAAAGGATGCCGATGAATATTGGCGCCAGGTCCCAATATTACATCAATGCCGTATTCTTTTGCTTCATTGCCCATCGCTTCTCCCACTTGTTCCACGAGTGCCTGATTCCAGGTAGAGGACAGCAAAGTGCCAATCGGAAAAGCCGTGCAATAGTAGGTTTTATCTTCATTTTTGCGGGTCGGTTGAATTCTCAAACCGGCAGGACCATCTGATAAATAGACTGTCGGTATGCCCAATCGAGGCGTCGGAACAATCGTACCAACAGCACCCGCAATGCCTTCGCCGGGTTTGCCCATACCCAAACCGGACGCTATGCCCGAGCCTTTGAGTAAATGGATTTTCTCCTCAAGTGTCATTTGTGACAATAAATCTTCCACCCGCTCATCCGTCGTTCTTCTTGCATCTTCATAAACATCCAGTTTTCCATTTCCATTTCGATCCAGAAAAGTGTAGCCATCAAGGGATATTTCTTTGATTGCTAGGTTTTCGGTATAATCTTTTTCAAAATTCAAGAAGGTTGACTTTACCCATAACCAGCCTGTAATGCCAGCAGCGGCAGCTAACACCACAATGGAGCCCAGGATAATTAACGCGACTTTAAGCCATTTTTTCATATGCGATTTATTAATTGTGACGTTTTGACACAAATATACTAAATAAATTATTGTGGCAAAATGTCACAAACTATTATTTTTGCAAGATGGATTTAAAAGGATTCTTAGAACGAGGGTTTGATTATTTTTTACCGCACTTGTCGATAGATCAGGTGATTATTGGCTATCAGGAAAATGAGCTTCGCTGTTTGCTCCTGCAGATTGCGGATAAGTGGCTACTCCCGGGCGGGTATATCGGCATGGACGAATCGGTGGATGATGCGGCAATACGAATTCTAAAAGAACGCACTGGTCTGGAAGCGCCGCACCTCCAATTCTTAGCGGTATTTGGAGACCCGAAGCGCCAATTTACAGCAGAATGGAAGGAATTTTTTGAAGAATCCGGCTTGATTTGGAAAGATAATTATTGGTTCAACACTCGATTTGTAACGCTGGCGTACTACGCCCTGGTCAACATAGATCAAACCTACCCGGTCGTCGGAGATATTGATGAATCCTTTGCCTGGTTCCCTTTCAGCGAGCTACCTGAGATGTGGATGGATCATAAGTCTATTGCATTGGAAGCCAGAAATCGGCTAAAAGCAGACATCAGGCAGGAACAAGTCGCCTACAATTTGCTACCCGATCAATTTACCATGCCTGAACTCCATCAATTGTACCAAACCATACTGGAAGAGAAGCTCGACCGAAGCAGATTTCAAAAAAAGATGCTCTCGACAGGATTGTTTGACAGATTGCCAAAACTTCAGAAAAAATCACCGGGGAGTAATCCTTATAAGTATAAAATTAAAGACATGTAATTTTTGACTATCAATATTTTTGACATAAAAAATTGATCATCTTTAACTTGTAAAATATCAAATTAAAAATGATCAATTATTGATATGTTATTACATCTTTTTAATCATCATTTCTCCATTATTCATTTTTCAAACTCTCCACCGGATTTGCCACCGCCGCCCGGATTGCTTGAAAACTCACCGTTAGCAAAGCAATGGCCAGTGCCGCCAGCGCCACCGCTACATACATCCACCATTGAATATCAATGCGATAGGCGAAATCTTCGAGCCAATTGTTCATAAAATACCAGCCCACCGGTAGCGCTATGACGGCAGCGATGAGTACCAGTTGCAAGAAATCTTTGGAAAGCATGGCTACGATATTGCTAACCGTAGCGCCCATTACTTTGCGGATGCCAATTTCCTTGATGCGCTGCTCGGCGGTGAACGACGCTAAACCAAACAGCCCTAGGCACCCGATGATAATGGCGATAAGCGCCGCGATTTTGTACAATTGCGAGAGTTGACGCTCTTGCTGATAGAAATTGGCGATTTTTTCATCTAAAAATTGATAATCAAATACATAGTCGGGATAAATGGTGTTCCACACTTTCTCAATGACGGGAATGGCTGCTGAAACTTTACTGGCTTCCAACTTGATATTGGCAATATCATAACGATCAATATGCACCATCAGCAGCGGCGGGATTTCCTGTTGCAGGGTCTCCGCGTGAAAATCTTTTACCACACCCACAATCGGGGCTTTATAAATGCCCCACAGATCAATTTGCTTGCCAATGGCTTGCTGCGGGTCGCGCACGCCGATTTTTTTCAACAGCGTTTCATTCACCACAAAAGCGCGGAAGGTATCCCTTTGGGTGTAGGATTTTCCAGCGATGAATTGCAGGTCGTACATTTTAAAATAGTCAGGTTCCGCCATTTTCATATTCGCCGCGAAGTCGGTGTCCTTATCGGCATTATCATACTTGAATGGGGTGTACCAATTGTTGTCATCAGCGGGCGTATTGTAACTAAAGCTCATTTCCTTAACTCCAAGCTGGCGCCTGATTTCATTTTTAAAAACACCCGTTTTAGTTTGGCTCAAACTGTCGCCGGGAATGGGCAGCATGAGGACGGGGTCTCTATGATTGAATCCCAGGTTTTTACTTTGAAAATAATCCATTTGATTCACGACCACCAACATCCCGAAAATCAAGGCTTGTGCAATCGCAAATTGAAACACGACCAATACTTTGCGCAAGGAGGCATTCCCAGTCGTTTGCAAACGGCTTTTCAAAGCAGAAATCGGATTAAATCCTGACAGCACCAGCGCCGGATAAAATCCGGAAAGCAAAATCACCACCAAAGTCAGTAAAGCCAGAAAAATCGGGCTATCCCAGCTATTCATCACTTGCAGCGTATCGGGCAATTCCAAAATTCCACTTACCAGGGGCATCGTTACTTGTGCAATACCCGCCGCCACGAGCGCAGCCAGCACTACAATCAGCGCCGTTTCCGCTAAAAATTGACCGACCAATTGACCGCGATTGCCACCCAGCACTTTGCGCACGCCCACTTCTTTGGAGCGGCGCATAGCTTGCACAGTAGCAAGATTGATAAAATTGATGCAGGCCATAAGTAGCAAGAATACCCCGACCAGCGCCAGCGACCAGATGGTAGTTTTAGAGAATGTATGATTAGAGGGCGTGTTGAATCGTTCGTCGAAGTGCATCTCCTGCAAAGGTTGCAGGATACTCGTGGCTTTTGGCGCATCGGCTGGGCGCTGCTTTTGCAAATACGGTGCCAGGAGCGCGTTGAATTCTGCCATCGAAATATTGGGCTGGAGCAAAGCAAAGCAAAACCAATCGCTGCTGATGGTCACCCAATCAATGCGATCACTGTGCCGAAAGGAAACCAGCGCCGTCACCGGAATATCAGTGTTAACCGGAAAATCTTTTATGACACCGCTTATCGTTAGCAGGATTTGATTGTTCCATTTGAGGGTTTTGCCCACCGCTTGCCGCCAATCTCCAAAATAACGTTCGGCAATTTCCTGCGTTAGCACTATTTTATCTGGTTCACCCAGCGAAGCGCTTGCGTCGCCGGAGAGCCATTCTTCGTCAAAAATGTCGAAAAAGCTGGGCTCGGCAGCAAATACACCTTGCTCTTCGCGAAATTTTTTATTGTTATCCAGCACGGTCATTTGAGCAGCGCCCACGCCAAACAGAGGTGTCACCGCTTCCAATTGTGGAAAATTTTCCCGCAAGGCTTTTGGCAAAGGGCGCTGAATCGCGCCAGAATAGTCGGTTCCTTGTACGCCTTCGGTTTGTACCACCACACGGTAAATCCGGTCTTTTTTGGCATGAAAATTATCAAAACTCAAGTGAAATTTTATAACCGTGAAAAGCAAGAGGGAACAGACGATGCCTACGGTTAGACCCAAGACATTCAGGGTCGTGTACGTGCGGTTGCGCAGCAAATTGCGCCGGGCGATGTTGAAATAGTTACGAAACATAGTCGAGTGCGTTTGTAACGGCGCGCCGCAGCCGCCGAAATAAAAATGTCAGGTGATTTCTACAAGATTTAAAAAGTCGGATGTACAAAAGCTTTCCACAATACCGTGCCAAGCTTCTAACTCATTCAAAATTAAATGTTTATCATTCAAATTTAAAACAAGAGTGTTCGCTTTTGATACAATTATTGTGCGAAATTGGGACAATGGAAATGGAATAGTGGGAGATTAGAAAATTGGAAAGATGGAAGGGTGGATGAGAAGAACTGCATCTTGCTATTGTGAGTAAAAATGGGTATCTTTGAAGAAATTATGCCGATTATGGAAGCAGCTGCTTTGTCACAATATGAAATCGAAAGAGGTAAGCCTATGCCCAGCAAAAATCATGGTATTATTCAGTCTCGCCTGAACATTGCTTTGGGCAAAGCATATGCAGACCAATACGAGTTCATTGTGGAACTTAAATTTGCACCAGTGGGATTAAAGCCTGCTGTGCCTGACCTTTGCATTTATCCAAAAATGCCGGTGGACTTGCAGCAAGATGAGATCAGCGTAGTGGAGCCCCCCATTACGGCTATCGAAATTCTTTCACCAAAGCAAAGTATCGAAGAGATACAAAGTAAAATGTTTAATACCTATTTTCCGGCGGGCGTGCAATCTGCTTGGCTCATTGTGCCGCCGCTGCGCAGTGTACATATTTTTACACCTGATCGAAAGTTTGTTACGTTTAATTCCGGTAGTCTTCATGATCCGGCGACGGGGATTACTTTAGATTTGGATTCATTTCTTCCCTGAATTCGAGCGATTTACCCTGCTTAACTATTAAAGTTATTATATTTAAAAAAAACTCATCATGGAAGTAGCTGCTTTATCCCAATATGAGATCGAAAGATAAGCCTATGCCCAATTTTAATCATGGAACACCACAAGCAAATTTAATTTTCTTGTTACTAAGAGATTATAGAACCCGATATCGGGTATTGTCTGAAGTGGATTTGAAGCTTGACCAAGCTAAACGACCTACGGTACCTGATATTTCTATATTTCCTAGGGAACGGATGGATTGGGTAAATGATGTAATAAAAGTAAAAGAACCGCCGCTTACTGTGATTGAAATTTTGTCGCCGATGCAAGATATTGAGATGGTGAAGAATAAAATTTTTGAAAATTATTTTCCGGCTGGCGTCCAGTCTGCCTGGCTGGTGGTGCCTTCTTTGCAGACGATTTCGGTTTACACGCCCAATGGGAAAATGGTGACGTTTTCCGTTGGCGCTATGCATGATCCTGCAATTGAGGTAACTTTACAATTGGAAGAAATTTTTTATTAAATCCAATTTTAGGTACATTTCCTGACAATTTGACAAATAATCTCCTCCTTTTAGCCACTTTTTAAACCTGTTGTGCAAAATCCCGTTGTACTTTCATAATTGATTCAACATGCCCACAACCGATTTTGACCTCGTTATTATTGGCTCTGGTCCCGCTGGTGCTACAACTGCTCGCATCGCTGCTGAAAATGGTTTAAGTGTTTTGATGATTGACAAGCGGCAAGAATTGGGCGCGCCCATTCAATGTTCTGGTGCGGTGAGCCGCCACGCACTCGAAGAGGTCGGCATCAAACCTTCCCCTGAATTTATCCACGAAGCGATTTATGGTTTTGGCGTTTATAATCAAAATGGTGACAAAACTACGATTGATTATCGCCAACTCAAGGGCGATGAATATGGTGAGCTGAAAAAACCCTTGGGCTACGTGGTGGATCGTCGCCGATTTGATCGCTATTTAATGACACAAGCCGAGCGCGTGGGTGCAGAGGTTTGGTTGAAAACCGAAGGTTTGGGCTATTCAGTTAATGGCTTGGAAAGCTGCGCTGTACATATTCGTAATTTTAATAAAGAATTGACCATTCACACCAAAGTGTTGGTCGGCGCAGATGGTTTGCAGTCGCAAGTCGGAAAATGGGCAGGGTTGCGCACGCATATCAAGCTCACCGAACTCGCCAGTTGCTTACAATTCATTGTGGATCAGGTAGAAACAGATGGTTTGCTCGAAATTGTGACGGGGCACGAATGGGCGCCGGGTGGCTATGCTTGGGTATTCCCAAAAGGGCATGGCTACGCGGAGGTGGGCTTGGGCGTGGTGCGCACCATGACGAAAAAAAATGCGCAATGGCATCTCGATTATTTTATGCAATGTTCTTTTTTTAAAGAGCGTTTCCAAAACAGCAGAATTTTGGAAATTCAGGGTGGTGGTGTACCCTTGGCGGCGCCGCTTCGTACACAATATGCTGACAACCTGATTCTTGTAGGAGATGCTGCACGGCACGTAAATCCGATCACCGGCGGTGGCATTCACACGGCATTGAGTGGCGGATATATCGCGGGGCATTTTTTGACGGATTTGATTAAAAATAATATTACACCCAGCGCTCAAAATTTGAAAAATTATCAAGATAAATGGCTGGAAATGTTGGGCGATAAAATGTGGAAATTATATCATGTAAAAACGGATATTTTCAAAACGGAAGATATAGTAGAAAGAGATACAAGGCTTTATGCGACGATGTCCGACTACTTCAGCCCAAATTCCGAGTATAAAAAAATTTAAATCCATGATATTGTTAACTAAATACTACATCATCCCAATTAACAGTTAACAGCTTAACATTTTACAATTAACACCTAACAATCAACAATTTACAATGAAAAAAGAACCCGTTGTTTTTCACATTGGCTGGAATGCCTGCATCAAGTGTGGCGCTTGCGTTGCCGTGTGTCCACAGCCGATTAATTTTATCAGCGAATTTGATACGATTGCGGTGCATACGCCTTGCGACATAGCCTGCATGGTGTGTGAAGACATCTGCCCGGTGACGACCATTACGCACAAACCCGTTTCCGAACTAAATGGACGCTTCTATTTTCGATAATTCAGATGCCAGAAGCCAGACGCACGGCAATAAATAAAAAATAATAAATAAATTTATTATAATGAGATTTGTCCAACACAAGAAAGAAGCCTACTATTTTTACCGTTTTCTCTCTATTTTTTATGATAAATTCGTAAACCCCTTGTTCTGGACGCCGCGCATGCGCGATGAATCCCTGGCGTTGGCGGATTTGAATGATCCTAATCTAAAAGTGATTGACGTGGGTTCTGGTACGGGCTTTACCACGCAGGGCATTGTCAAATTCATCCCGTCTAAAAATGTGACCTGCATTGATCAAAGTCCGCACCAAATGGCAAAAGCAAAGCAAAAGCCTGATTTACAGGGCTGTACATTTAAATTGGGCGACGCAGAAGAGATTCCCGTGCCGACAGATTGGTTCGACCGCTATGTGTCGGCGGGGAGCATCGAGTACTGGCCCAATCCGCAGAAGGGCATTACGGAGGCGTATCGCGTCATCAAACAGGGGGGTATTGCAGTGCTGATGGGTCCTTTGGAGCCTCAAAATGCGTTTGCGCGCTTCATTGCCAACACCTGGATGCTATTTCCCACAAAGGATGAATATCGGATGTGGTTCGAACGGGCTGGTTTTGAGGACATTAAGATTCATTACATTCGTCCGCAATGGTTTCGTGCGAAAAGTGAATACGGGCTTGCCATTTCCGGTCGCAAAACTGAACCTGGTGAATCGCCCTTGCCGACTGCCTCCGTGGAAGCCCTCGCTGAGCCGGAAAAACCTATGACCTTTGGTCGTTGGGTGCAATTGTTTTTCCGCGTAATTGTTGGTTCGGCAGCAGGATTTTTATTTATTCCCATTGCTTTAGTCGGTTATTTGCAACGCAGTTTTGATCAAAATCAGGAAGATGTTCCAGAAGAATATAAAGAACGATTAAATGAATATCAAATTGGCGCTTTAATTGTGATAATTGTTTTATTATTTTTAATCGTTAAAGCCATTTTATAAATCAACTTTTCAACCTGTCAACGTTTCAACCCAATATGACCTTAAACGAACGCATTCAATTATTTTACGATCAATCTACGCCTTTGTGGCTGAATGTGTGGGGTGAACATATGCACCACGGTTATTATGGGAAAGATGGTAAAGAGCGCAAGGATCACCGGCAGGCGCAGGTGGATATGGTCTTGGAGGTGTTGAAATGGGGAAATTTGGAAATCGGAAATCAGAAATCGGAAGTCGGAAATCAGATGCGGATATTGGATGTAGGATGTGGCGTAGGCGGAAGTTCAAGGTTTTTAGCAAAATTATTTGATGCAGAGGTATTGGGCTTGACGCTGAGTCCCGTGCAAGCCGAAAATGCTAAAAAATACACACAACAAGCTGATTTACAAGAGCAAGTAAAATTTCGGGTACAAGATATGATGACTTTAGACGAATCGGACGGACTGTTTGATTTGATCTGGTCCATGGAAAGCGCCGAGCATATTGCGGAAAAAGAAAAGTTATTACATCTATTTTACAAATTATTAAAACCTGGCGGCAAATTTTTAATGGTGACCTGGTGCCATCGCGACACGCCGCCAAATTTGAGCCATTTCGAGCAAAAATTATTACAACAAGTGTGTAATTTATATCATTTGCCCCCCTGGATTTCCATTGCAGAGTATGAAAATATTGCAAATGAAAACGATTTTTTACAAGTAAAAACAGCCGATTGGAGCCGCTCGGTGTTCCCGTTTTGGGACGCAGTGATTCAATCTGCTTTTACCTGGCAAGGTGTGAAAGGTTTATTACATTCGGGCTGGGGCACCATCAAAGGCGCATACGCCATGCGCTACATGCAGGCGGGTTTTCGACAAGGGCTTATCAAATATGGTGTTGTTCAAGGACAAAAACCAGCATGATAATTCAAAAAATATGCAATACATAACATGCAATTTTACAATTACATGGATGATTTTATCAAAAATTTCATACGTTTTTCGCGCCTACACACGGTGATTGGTACTACCTTGAGCATCACTGCGCTGTATGTATTGGCATTGTCTTTTTCAAATTATCAATATTTACACATTAGCACTTGGTTATTAACTTTATTAAGCTGTTTAGGTGCAAATATTTACATCGTCGGGTTGAATCAAATCACCGATGTTGAAATTGACCGTATCAATAAACCCTATTTGCCGCTCGCTTCGGGTGCTTTTTCGATTCGACTGGGGTATATCATTATCAGCGTTTCCGTCATTGTATCTTTAATAATTGCACTAACTTTAGGTAAATACCTGGCGCTGACGGTGCTGTTGAGTTTAATGTTAGGTACCATGTATTCTTTGCCTCCATTTCGACTCAAGCGTTTTTACTTTTGGGCAGCATTTTGCATTATTGCTGTTAGAGGCTTGATTGTCAACATCTTGTTATTTTTACATTTTCATCATACGATTAGTCAAAAAGCTGAGTTACCACCTATTATTTGGCTTCTCACCGCTACTATTTTTATTTATAGCATTATTATCGCCTGGTTTAAAGATATTCCTGACATGGAAGGCGATCAGCAATTCAATATTCGCACGTTAACCCTTCGGTGGGGCGCAAAAAATGTTTTTTATATTGGTAATATTTTGATTACTTTCATTTACTTGTGTTTAATGATTTTGCCATTTTATGCAGCTTTACAAGTAAATAAACATTTTTTTCTTGCTGCGCATTTATTTTTTCTTATTGCTTTATGGATTGTAAATGCTAGGGTGAAAATTCATTCCAAAGTTTCTTTTCGCCTGTATTATCAATTCATTTGGATTTTATTTTTTTTAGAATACATTACTTTTGCGATAGGCGGAAGCTTTCGTTAATTGAATTTTATAATAAAAAATTTACTTCTCCATTTGTTTTAAATAATGCAATACCCAGCGTATTTCTCCAAAAGAATAAGCATCGCCAAAATGTTCCTTGATAGGTGTGAGCTGTTCTGTTGGATGGCTTTTCACATATTCAGTAAGTGTATTTACTTTTTCTTTATCCATGATGCTAAAAATATCAAGTTCGCCCTTTTCTATATAATGTCCGAGATGCCCCTCAACGGTTGAAGTGGTCAAACCACGCTCCTGCGCAATGGCTGCAACATTTTTTCCAGATTTAAACAACTCAAAACTCAGCATTTTGGTATCAATTTTCGCTTTTTTAGGGGTTTCCGACAAGGACAACTGCGCCCCTTCCAAGCCTTTTGCAATACAGTATTCCTGAATGATGTCCAAGATTTGTGTGCCATACCGCTTACTTTTGGCTTCACCTATGCCTTTCACTTTTTTCAGCGCAGCAGGCGTGGCGGGCAGCAGCTCGACCAATTCCAACAGCGCACGTGTGGGCAGTACAAGATAGTTTTCCACATTATTTTCAGCGGCAACATCGTCACGCCAACTTTTCAGCGCCATGTACAACTCCGGGTGCGGTGCATTTTTTGGAGCAGCGCCAAAGGCAGTCGCTACGGGCGAAGTGCTCGCTTTGAAGTCAATCTGCGCATCGGCTTTAGCGCGCAGGTAAGCTTTTGTAGAGAAGCCCTTTTCAGATGCTTTAAGGCAGGCATTTTTGACAAACAACTCGCGGTGCAAGTTTTCCAATGCTTCAGCCGCTCCTTTTTCAACCGATTTATTATCAGTCAAAAAGGTAATCTTTTTACTATCAAGCAGTAATGTATTAATTTTCTCTAAAAACCAAGCACTGGCTTTCTCAACGCGCGCTTGCAAAACAGCATTCGATTCAGGCAATTCTGGCTGTTGGAAAAACTGATGCAACTGTGTTTTAAACTTTTTCGCAATTGTAAAAACCTCATTTTCAGCCTTTTCAGCTATTTCCTGAAATTGTAAAAAAGCATCGGCATTTATCGTTTGCTGATGGGTTAAAAACACCCGTTTCATTTGCTCAAAATAACGCTTTAACAATTGATAATCAAACAGTTCCGACAAAAGTGATTGTTGAAAATCATGTTTAGACTGTTGTAAATGTGCTTCATCGGGCGGATTTTTATCGGCAGCTTCGGTGTAATTTTTAACTTTTGTATCGGTTTTTACACTCGAATAAATAATGGGAGAGCGCAGCACGATCCCTTCAAAACTTTTACAACGGCTCAGCGCCACATACACCTGCCCATGCGCGAAGGCTGACTGCGCATCAATGATCGCTCGCTCAAACGTCAAACCCTGGCTTTTGTGAATGGTAATTGCCCACGCCAGCCGCAGCGGATATTGCAAAAAACTGCCAATCACCTCTTCTGAAACTTCCTTTGTTTTTTCATTCAACGTATATTTTACATTGGTCCATTCTACCGTTGTCACGCATATAATATCTTCATCATCAGGGCATTTTACATAAATTGAATCATCATTTATTTTGGTGATCTGACCAATTTTACCATTGTAATAACGTTTTTCACGAGAAACATCATTTTTTACAAACATGACCTGCGCGCCGATTTTTAATTCCAATATTTCCTCGGTTGGGTAAGCGTGCGTCGGAAAATCTCCTTTAATATCGGCTTTGAATCGATGAATATCCCCAGAAATATTGGCTAAATTTTCAGCATTAATGGCTTGCGCCGAAGCGTTGTGGGAAGTCAAGGTGATGTAAGCTTCATCTGTATTTGCTTCAAAATCAGGGACATAGCGGCTGTTTAGTTTTTCCAAAACCTCCTCGTCCAGTTTATTATCACGCACTTTGTTCAATAAATCAATAAAAAGACGATCACTTTGGCGATAAATATGCTTCAGCTCAATCGCGACTGGATTGGTTTGTTGTAACGCTTTACTACTAAAAAAATAAGGTGTATCATAATGTTGGCGCAGCAAATCCCACTCTTCGTCTTTGACCACCGGCGGCAATTGGTGTAGGTCGCCAATCATCAACAATTGCACCCCACCAAACGGATGCTGCCGGTCTTTGTAGCGCCGCAGCACCTCGTCCACCGCGTCTAGCAAATCGGCGCGCACCATACTAACTTCGTCAATCACCAGTAAATCAAGACTTTGCAACAAATTAATTTTTTCCCGCGTGAAACGTCGTTGCCGATTGGCATCCTGTGCGTATTCTGGTAAAAACAGCCCAAAAGGCAATTGAAAAAACGAGTGAATCGTCATGCCGCCCGCGTTGATTGCCGCTACACCGGTGGGCGCTACTACTGCCATGCGCTTAACCGGTTCATTTTTAAGCTTTTGCAAAAAAGTAGTTTTGCCCGTGCCCGCTTTGCCCGTCAAAAAAATATTTTTATTCGTATTGCACACGTAGTCAAAAGCGAGTTCGAGTTGCGGATTCGACTGGTAATTCATCGACCAAAATATTGACAATTAAAAAATAATGTATAGTGGTTTTCTTGTATTAGAATACAGGTCGGGTTCGTCGTTTGAGTGATTTGCTTTGGTAAGTTCGTTTGCATGCTAATAAAAACGCAACAGTAGCACCTCGAATTTAAATTTGAAACAAAAGTAGCGGTAAAAATTGAAATATGCAAGATTTTGTTGTAAATTTTTAAAAAAACGATTCGTCAAATTAGTTAAATGCCAATATTGATGCGCACCAGCGGCGTCAAAGGATAACCCACACACGTAAAAACCACATTATTGCTGAGTTCCGTAGAAATGCGCCCCACTTGCGTAAACATTTCCACCGCACCTGCTACACACCGCCCCGCACAGGTCGTACAAATGCCGCTCCGGCAGCTGTATGGCAACTCAAGCCCCACTGCTTCTGCCGCTTCCAGAATGGTTTGCCCACCATCAACCCAAATATCATATGTTTTTTCCTGATAATGAATTTGCACCTGACTGTCAGCATATAATTCGCCCGGTGGTCGGTAAGGTTCTACAATGGTAAATGTTTCCTGATGGATTTGATGTTCTTTAAATTGAAGATAATGCAGCATTTGCGAAGCCTTGAGCATCAGGTTTTTAGGTCCGCACAAAAAGAATTGCGCCTGTTTTCGGTCAAATTGCAAATGTGCTGCCACCAATTCCTCCACTAATGCATTACTCAATCTTTCTAATCGAATTTCGGCTGGTTGTTCCGCTTGTCGCAAATCTTTAAGCGGTGCTAAAGTATTGCTTAAAAAGTGAATGATTTTTAGTTGTTTACTAAATGAATGTGCAAAATCGTGTAAAGATTGACGAAATACGATGCTGTTTTCATTAGAATTGGCAACAATTAACGTAATAGAACTCTGCGATTCAAAATGTAATACTTGTTTTAAAATGGAAAACAAAGGGGTAATGCCACTGCCCCCGCCGATCAGAAAAATGTCGCGCGGCGCACCCTCCTTTTCGGGTAAAGTGAATTGTCCTGCCGGATGAATCGCTTCCAGCACATCGCCCACTTGTGTTTGGTCAACCAAATAACGCGTTGTACTGCCATTCGGAATTTTTTTTACCGTGATGGATGGAAATTTATCTACGCCAGGAGTGGAACTAAAGGAATACGAGCGCCGAAATTCTTTTGAACCTAAATTATTAAAAATCAAGGTGATAAATTGCCCGGCTTTGTAATAGAATGCCTTGTCAATCGGCTCGAGCACGAGTGTTGTAGCCGTAGCCGTTTCTCGAATTTTCTCGCGGATGCGTAGTTGGATGCGATTTTCCATGGTCAAAAATAACAAACTTAGGTTTTTAACAAGATGTTTGTTGGTCGTACTTATTTTTTGCAACTTTAAACCTCCGAACCTTAACTGAAAACCTCAAACTTCAAATAATGAATATATTAATCACAGGTGCAAGCAAAGGAATCGGTTTTGATACGGGTTTAAACCTGGCAGAAAATCCTGATAATCAAATTCTTGCCTTGTCGCGGGATGAGGCAGGTT